>NZ_DASVFL010000009.1:0-14703 GCF_036380075.1 Lentzea sp.
TGCTTGCGCAGCTTCTTGCCGAGCAGGTCGGCGCGCCAGCCCTGGTCGTTGATGTCGCGGATCAGCGCGTACTCGATCGACACGCGGCGGCCGGTCTGGTCCGCGTAGCCGCGCGCGGCCTCCAGGACCTCGGACACGTCCCAGCGCGTGTTGACGGGCACCAGCGTGTTGCGCAGCTCGTCGTCCGGGGTGTGCAGCGACACCGCGAGCCGCACCTGCAGCTTCTCCTCGGTGAGCTTGCGGATCGCCGGCACCAGGCCGACGGTCGAGACCGTGACGGTGCGCTGGGAGATGCCCAGGCCGTCCGGTGCCGGGGCGGTGATGCGGTGCACGGCCTCGATCACGCGCTTGTAGTTCGCGAGCGGTTCGCCCATGCCCATGAACACGATGTTCGACAGCCGGCCGGGGCCGCCGGGCAGGTCGCCGTCGCGCATCGCGGCCGCGCCGAGGCGCACCTGGTCCACGATCTCCGCGGTCGACAGGTTGCGCTGCAGGCCGCCCTGGCCGGTCGCGCAGAACGGGCACGCCATTCCACAGCCCGCCTGCGACGAGATGCACAGCGTCGCGCGGTCCGGGTAGCGCATCAGCACGGACTCGATGAGCGTGCCGTCGTGCGCGCGCAGCAGCGTCTTCGCCGTGGTGCCCTCGTCGGTCGTGACCTTGCGGACGACCGTGAACAGCGGCGGCATCAGGTCGGCGACGAGCTTGTCGCGCGTGGCGGCCGGGATGTCGGTCATCTCGGCCGGGTCGACGGTCAGGCGGCTGAAGTAGTGGTTCGACAGCTGCTTCGCCCGGAACGGCTTCTCACCCAGTGCCGCGACGGCGTCGGCTCGTTCGGCGGGTGAGAGGTCGACCAGGTGGCGCGGCGGCAGGCCGCGCTTGGGCGCGTCGAAGACAAGGGGAAGCGAGGTCATAGCACATCTAGTGTCCCACGAACTTCGGGCACACAAGACCGTTGCATCGCGATAGGTTCCGATATATCGTTAACGACATGATGATGAGACCACACCACAGAGATCACCACCACCGGCATCGCCACGGTCCTTTCGGGGGCGGCGGGCGAGGCGGGGGCAGGGGCGGCCGCCAGCGGCGCGGCAACGTCCGGGCGGCCGTGCTGTCGTTGCTGGCAGAACGGCCGATGCACGGCTACGAGATCATCCAGGAGATCGCCAGGCGCACCGGCGGCGCGTGGAGCCCGAGCCCCGGCTCGGTCTACCCGACGCTGCAGATGCTCGCCGACGAAGGCCTCGTCTCCGCTGAGGAAGAAGGAGGCAAGAAGCTGTTCACCCTCACCGAGCACGGCAGGGCGGAGCACACGGCCCCGCCCTGGCGCGACATCGACATCCAGCTCGACCCGGCCGACGGCGAGCTGCGCACCGCGGTCCGGCTGCTCGGCGCCGCGATGGAGCAGATCTCCCACGCGGGCACGCCCGAGCAGAAGACGCGCGCGGCCGAGCTCTACACCGAGCTGCGACGCAAGCTCTACGCCATCCTCGCCGAGGAGTGAGCTACCACCGGTCGTGCACGTGCGGCCGGATCAGTTCGTCGTACACCGCCGTGACGGCCTCGGAGTCCACGGGCTCCAGCGCCGCGGCACCCGAGTTGGCGCGAGCCTGCTCCACGTTGCGCGCACCGGGGATCACGACCGTGACACCGGGCTGGTCGACGATCCAGCGCAACGCGAACTGCGCCATCGTGGCGCCCTCCGGCACCAGCGGCCGCAGCCGTTCGACGGCCTCCAGGCCGACCTCGTAGGGGACCCCGGAGAAGGTCTCGCCGACGTCGAACGCCTCGCCGTTGCGGTTGTAGTTGCGGTGGTCGTCCGCGCCGAACGTCGTGTCCGCCGTGTACTTGCCGGTCAGCAGCCCGGACGCGAGCGGCACCCGCGCGATGACCGCGATCCCCGCCTCGGCCGCCGCCGGCAGCACCTCCTCGAGGGGCTTGAGCCGGAACGCGTTCAGGATGATCTGCACGCTGGCCACGTGCGGACGCCTGATCGCCTCCAGTGCCTCCTCGACCTTCTCCACCGACACGCCGTAGGCAGCGATCCGCTGCTGCTCCACCATTTCGTCCAACGTGTCGTACACCTCGTCACGGCTGTACACGGCCGTGGGCGGGCAGTGCAGCTGCACGAGGTCCAACGTGTCGACGCCCAGGTTGCGGCGGCTCCGGTCGTTCCACGCGAGGAAGTTCTCCCGGTTGTACCCCTCCGTGGTCTGCTCCGGCAGCCGCCGGCCCATCTTCGTCGCCACGAAGACGCCGTCGTCCTTGCGCTCCTTCAGGAACCGCCCGACGAGCGTCTCGCTGCGACCGTCGCCGTAGACGTCGGCGGTGTCGAAGAAGTCGACACCCGTGTCGGCCGCGGCGTGCAGCAGCGCGAGCGCCTCGCTCTCGTCCACCTCGCCCCAGTCGGCCCCGAGCTGCCAGCAGCCCAGCCCCACGACGCCGACCTGGCGGTTCAACCTGCCTGCGATTCGCTTCTCCACGAACCGAGCCTAGCCCGCTACCGCGCGTAGTTCAGCGTGCGCGCGTACGGCCGGAAACCCAGGCTCTCGTAGAACTTCTCCGCTGCCCCACCGTGGAACGGGTACACGATCGCCTGATCGGCGCCCAGGTCACGCAGCGCGCGCATCGCGCCGTAGCAGACCGCCGCACCCAGACCCGTTCGGCGGAAATCCGGATGCGTCCCCACCGGTTCCAGCTCACCCACGCGGTTGTGGTCGTCCAGCCAGATCAGGCACTTCGCGGCGAACCGCCCGTCCGGCGCCTCCACGACCCAGTCGAGGTCCGCCCGGTACGGCCAGGCGGCCATCACGGCGCGGTAGCTCTCCTCCGTCAGCCGCGACGGGTGCCACACCGCCTGGTGCACCTCGACCCGCCGCGCCAGGTCGGCCTCGGTGATCGACCGGACCGTGAACCCCTCGGGCACCTCCACCTGGGGCAGTTCGCGCAGGTCGTGCGTCATGAACACCTGGTACTCGCCGTCCTGCCGCGCGTACCCGTGGCGTTCCAGAGCGGCGACCAGGTGCTGTTCGGCGTCGAGGATCATCACCTCGCGGTCGGGAAAGCGCTCCAGCACCTCGTCGGCGAGGTCGGGGTGCGCGGGGTCGACCTGGAGGTAGAGGGTCCTGCCCTGCCTCTCCCACGCCCAGGCGGCCACCTCGCCGTCGCGCTCCCACAGCTCCCGCTGCCACTCGGACTCGCGGCCGGTGTGCTGGAACCGTTGCCAGGCAAGGTCTCCGACGTGCCAGTTGGCGCTGTGCGACCACAGCCGCCGCGTGAGACGTTGCATCTCACGGATCACACGATCAGTCCCTTCGGCTTGCGGCGCACGTGCAGCCGGTAGCCGACGGGGAAGCTCAGCCCGGTCACCGACGCGATCGCCCGCTCGGCGACCTCGGCGGAGAACTCTATGCGCAGCACGGACTCGAGGTCCTCCCGATTTTCGAAGCGCCACTCCGCGGTGACGCGCCGCAGCGAGAACCCGTTGTCCGCGAAGAACTTCTCGACCACCAGCGGGTCGTAGCGCGGTTCGTCGGCCAGCAGCCACGGACCGTACGGAGCGGCCGTGCCGTCGAGGTCGACGATCGCGAGCGCGCCGCCAGGGCGGAGCACGCGGTCGGTCTCGTGCAGCCCCGGTTCGCAGCCCGGCCCGAAGAAGTAGGCCGTCCTGGCGTGCACCAGGTCGGCGGAGGCGTCGTCGAGCGGCAACCGTTGCGCGGGGCCGGAGACGACGCGGGCGTTCGGCAGCCCTTCCACCCGGCGCTTGGCACGCACGACGAGCGGCGGGTGCGGTTCGACGCCCGTGACGGACTTCGCGGTGCGCGCGAAGAACGGCAGGTGGAAGCCGTCCCCGCAGCCGACGTCCACCACGTCCAGCCCGTCGAGCGGACACTCCTCGCCGATCGCCGACCAGATGGCACCGTGCACGTCCTGCGCGCGGTTCTCGACCTCGTAGACGTCGGGCCAGTGCCAGATGTTCGGGCTCGGCACGACGTCCACCGGGCGCACCGCGTTCAGCGCCGCCCGCACGATTCCCCTCACCACCACACTGTAAGACCTCGATTTGCCCGCGACTGTACGAATTCGTCCGGTCACGGCGTAGCGTGATCGCATCTCTGTCCTGCAGGAGGCGTCCGTGTCGATCGCGCCCAACACGCCCCAACTGGCTCCACTGCTCAGCGGAAGTCCGTGCTGGGCCGAGAGAACCGTCGACGACCTCAAGGGCGCGATCGAGTTCTACACCGGCCTCTTCGGCTGGCACTACGCCGACGACGACGGCTACACCGTCGCGATGGTCGACGGTGTCCCCGTCGCGGGGTTCCCCCAGGGCGAACCGGAGCCGTGGCGGTTGTACCTGGTCACGCCCCATGCGCGCGCCACCGCGGAGAAGGTCTTCCACCTCGGCGGGGCCGTCCTGCGCAACCCCGAGGACGGCCCCGACCACACGCAGAGCACGGTGATCGTCGACCCGACCGGCGCCGTCGTCGGCTTCCGGCACGTGCCGCCGGACTGGCGCTTCGGCATCGCGGGCCACGGCGCCTACGCGTGGGCGGAGCTGAACACCCGCGACGGCGCGGCGGCGGACGAGTTCTTCGGCGAGCTGTGCGGCTACGACATCACGCAGATCGGCGACGGCCAGCGCCTCGACTACGCCTCGTACTCCATCGAGGGGACCGAGGTCCTCGGCCGGCAGAAGATGGGCCGCGAGTTCCCGTACGGGGAGCGTTCGCACTGGATGGTGTACTTCAACGCCGCGCCCGAGATCGGCATCGACTCCGTGGCGTACCGGGTGCTGGAGCTCGGCGGCCGCGTGACCGTCGAGCCCTACGACACCCCGTTCGGGCGCATCACCGTGGTCGAGGACCACGCGGGCATGGCGTTCTCGGTGATCGACCCGTCCCGCGTGATCGAGGCCGAGCCGCGCTCCGAGGTGGACGACCCGTTCGACGACTAGCCGTTACGGGATGAACAGGTGCAGCAGCAGCCAGGAGGCGACGGCGGACGGCAGCAGCGAGTCCATCCGGTCCATCAGTCCGCCGTGGCCGGGCAGCAGCGTGCCCATGTCCTTGATGCCGAGGTCGCGCTTGATCAACGACTCGACCAGGTCGCCCGCGGTGGCGGTGACGACGAGCGCGGCACCGAACAGCGCGCCCTGCCACCACTGGCCGTCGAGCAGCGTCGTGACCGTGATCGCGCCGCCGACCACACCGGCGGTCAGCGAGCCCGCGAAGCCTTCCCAGGACTTCTTGGGGCTGATCTTGGGCGCCATCGGGTGCTTGCCGAGGAAGACGCCGGCCGCGTAGCCGCCGACGTCGGACAGCACGACGCCGATGATGAACGCGAACACGCGCCCCACGCCGTCCTCGGGAACGACCAGCATGGCCGCGAACGCCGCGAACAACGGCACGTACGCGATGGTGAACACCGACGCGCTGAGGTCGCGCAGGTAGCCGTCCGAGCCGCCCCGGAACCGCCAGATCATGCACACCAGCACGGTGACCACGAACGCGGTCATCATGCCGGAGCGCTCCAGCGGCCAGGACAGCCAGAGGATCGCCTGGCCGCCGATCAGCGCCGGCCACAGGGCGACGGTGATGCCCGCCTTCTTGAAGGCACCCGCGATCTCCCACGTGGACACCGCCACGGCGGCCGCGACGATGCCGATGAAGGTCTGCCGGACGGTCAGCAGCGACAGGATGATCACGGCGCCGAGCCCGACACCGACCAGGATCGCCGCGCGCAGGTCACGTCCCGCACGCGACGGTTTCGAGGCGGGCACCTCCGCGGGACTGCCTGCCACTGGTGCTCCCATCACGACCTCCGCCCGGCCTGGGCTGCTACGACGCCTGCGGCGAGGAGGCCGGGCGAAACCAACGGGGACATCAGACTTCGAGGAGCTCGGCTTCCTTGTGCTTCACGAGCTCGTCGACCTGCGCGACGTACTTGTGAGTGAGGGCGTCGAGCTCCTTCTCACCGCGGGAGCCGTCGTCCTCACCGACCTCGCCGTCCTTGACGAGCTTGTCGATCTCTTCCTTCGCCTTGCGGCGGACACCGCGGACGGAGACGCGCGCGTCCTCGCCCTTCTGCTTCGCCACCTTCACCATGTCCCGGCGGCGCTCCTCGGAGAGCTGCGGGATCACGATGCGGATGATGGTGCCGTCGTTGCTCGGGTTGACGCCCAGGTCGGAGTCCCGGATCGCCTTCTCGATGGCGTTCAGCTGGCCCGCGTCGTACGGCTTCACGACCGCCATGCGCGCCTCGGGAACCGTGATGCTCGCCATCTGGTTCAGCGGGGTCATCGAGCCGTAGTAGTCGATGTGGATCCGGTTGAACATCGAGGGAGTCGCACGACCGGTTCGGACGGAGGAGAGGTTCTCCTTCGCGACCGAAACCGCCTTTTCCATCTTCTCCTCGGCGTCGAGGAGGGTCTCGTCGATCACGACTGCTCCTTGCTCTGCGTGTTCGTGCCCAATTCCCGGTCCTGGAGAGATCCCACCAGGTCTAGAAGGCCGGACGGCCACCGGGGGTGCTCACCAGGGTGCCGATCTTCTCACCACGCACCGCCCTGGCGATGTTCCCCTCGGTGAGGAGGTTGAAGACCAGGATCGGCATGTTGTTGTCCATGCAGAGGCTGAAGGCCGTGGCGTCGGCGACGTTGAGGCCGCGTTCCAGCACCTCGCGGTGGGTGATGTTGTCGAACATCAACGCGTCCGGGTCGATCTTGGGGTCGGCCGTGTAAACGCCGTCGACGGCCTTGGCCATCAGGACGATCTCGCAGCCGATCTCCAGCGCGCGCTGGGCGGCGGTGGTGTCGGTGGAGAAGTACGGCAGACCCGCGCCGCCACCGAAGATCACGACGCGGCCCTTGTCGAGGTGGCGCATCGCGCGGCGGGGGATGTAGGACTCGGCGACCTGCGTCATCTGGATGGAGGTCTGCACGCGGGTGTCGATGCCGTGCTCGCGCTCGAGGAAGTCCTGCAGCGCCAGGCAGTTCATGACCGTGCCGAGCATGCCCATGTAGTCGGCGCGCGAGCGGTCCATGCCGCGCTGCTGGAGCTCGGACCCGCGGAAGAAGTTGCCACCACCGATCACGACGGCCACCTGCACGCCGGACTTGTGAACGGCCGCGATCTGCTTGGCGACTGTCTGCACGACGTCGGGGTCCACACCGACACCGCCGCCACCGAACATCTCGCCACCGAGCTTGAGCATCACCCGGTTGTAGCCGTGGCTACCTTCTTCGCTCACAGGTCCTCTCCTCGCACCCTCAAGAGCAGCAGTCGTCTGGACATGCTGAGGGCGGGGTCGCTGTTGTGCCGCAACCCCGCCCTCATCGCAATCAGCTCTGGCCGACCTCGAACCGAGCGAAACGGGTCACCGTCACGCCGGCCTCGTCCAGAAGAGCCTTGACCGTCTTCTTGCTGTCGGTCACGGAAGCCTGCTCGAGGAGCACGACGTCCTTGAAGAAGCCGTTGACGCGACCCTCGACGATCTTGGGGAGCGCGCCCTCGGGCTTGCCCTCCTCGCGAGCGGTCTCCTCGGCGATGCGGCGCTCGTTCGCGACCAGGTCCTCGGGGACCTCGTCACGGGAGACGAACTTCGGGCGCATCGCGGCGATCTGCATCGCGGCACCCTTGGCGACCTCGGCGTTGTCGCCGGTGTACTCCACCAGCACGCCGACGGCCGGCGGCAGGTCCGCGGCACGCTTGTGCAGGTAGACCGAGACGGTGCCGTCGTAGTCGACGGCCTTGGCCAGCTCGAGCTTCTCGCCGATCTTGGCGGAGAACTCCTGGACCAGCGCGTCCACGGTCTTGCCGTCGACCTCGACGGCCTTGAGGGCCTCGACGTCGGCGACCTTGTTGGCCTTGGCGAGCGCGACGATGTCGTCGGCCAGGGCGATGAAGTCGGCGTTCTTGGCCACGAAGTCGGTCTCGCAGCGCAGCTCGACCATCGCGCCGTCCTTGACGGCCACGAGGCCGTTGGACGTGGTGCGCTCGGCGCGCTTGCCGACGTCCTTGGCGCCCTTGATGCGGAGGATCTCGACGGCCTTGTCGAAGTCGCCGTCGGCCTCGTCGAGGGCCTTCTTGCAGTCCATCATGCCGGCGGCGGTCAGCTCGCGGAGCTTCTTGACGTCCGCGGTGGTGTAGTTCGCCATCGTTTTCCTTCTGCGATGTACGCGCTTCGGTCACGAGGTGCCCGCTGGTCGCGGGCACCTCGTGGGGGAGATCAGGACTGGGCGGGCTGCTCGGCCGGGGCCTCGGTGGTGGCCGGGGCGAGGAGCTCCTGCTCCCACTCGGCCAGCGGCTCGTCGCTCGCGGGCTCGGGCTTGTCCTGGCCCTCGGCGGCGTCGCGGCGGCCACCGGAACGCTGCACCAGACCGGCGGCGGCGGCCTCGGCCACGACCTTGGTCAGCAGAGCGGCCGAGCGGATGGCGTCGTCGTTGCCCGGGATCGGGTAGTCGACCTCGTCCGGGTCGCAGTTCGTGTCGAGGATCGCCACGATCGGGATGTTCAGCTTGCGAGCCTCACCGACCGCGATGTGCTCCTTCTTGGTGTCCACGATCCACACGGCGCTGGGCACCTTGGACATGTCGCGGATACCGCCGAGCGTGCGCTCCAGCTTGTCCTTCTCGCGGTTCATCATCAGGATTTCCTTCTTGGTGAAACCCTGGAAACCACCGGTCTGCTCCATCGACTCGAGCTCCTTGAGGCGCTGGAGCCTCTTGTGGACCGTCGAGAAGTTGGTGAGCATGCCGCCCAGCCAGCGCTGGTTCACGTAGGGCATGCCGACGCGGAGCGCCTCGTTGGCGATGGCCTCCTGCGCCTGCTTCTTGGTGCCGATGAACAGGATCGACCCGCCGTGCGCGACCGTCTCCTTGACGAACTCGTAAGCCCGGTCGATGTAGGTCAGCGTCTGCTGCAGGTCGATGATGTAGATGCCGTTGCGCTCGGTGAAGATGTAGCGCTTCATCTTCGGGTTCCAGCGCCGCGTCTGGTGCCCGAAGTGCACGCCGCTGTCGAGCAGCTGCTTCATGGTTACGACGGCCATGGCCGGTTCGCACCTCATCTGTAGGACGCGCCAGGTCTCGCCTCGGCACGTCGTTCCGGTTGACGCCTCCGGCCGGAGTCCGGCCTTCAGCCCTGGTGCCCCCGCCGCCGCCCGCACCCTCGGAGGCATCTCTGCACCGTCGGGACCGTCGGACGTCGTGACTCGACCTCGCTGGGACCAGCCGGGTCGGATCTGCGTTGGCACGCGAAGTCGCCCCGCGCACAGACGGGACGCGCCCGAAAGTCTACTCCCCACCCCGGACAAACTTCGAATCGCCCCCGGCGCACCCAGCGCAGTTGTCCACAACCGGCGAGTAATCCACAGATCCCCGCCCACCCGTGGTCCCCCACCAGCCCCCGGAGCACCGTGGAACCCGTGCTCCTCTCCACCGCCCTGGTCCTGGCGACCCTCGTGACCCCGTCCCCGGCCCGCTACTCGTGGCCCCTGCCCCCGCCGCACCCGGTGGTGCGCGCGTTCGAGGCGCCCGCGACCCCGTTCGGCCCCGGCCACCGGGGCGTCGACCTGGCGGCGGCGGCCGGCACCGCGGTGCTGGCCGCGAACGACGGCTCGGTCGTCTACGCGGGCGCGGTGGCCGCCCGCACGCTGGTGTCGCTGGAACACCGGGGCGGGCTCCGGACGACCTACGAGCCGGTCACCCCGGCGGTGGAAGCCGGCCGCCAGGTCCGCAGGGGCGAGGTGATCGGCCACCTCCAGGCGGGCCACTGCGCCTCGCCGTGCCTGCACTGGGGCGCCCGCCGGGGCCCGGCCTACCTGGACCCGCTCCGGCTCGTGTCGTCCGGCCGGGTCCGCCTGCTCCCGCTGACCGCACCGGCCAGGGGCGGCTAGGGCCACCGTGCCGCGCGGGCACCCCGGCTCGTCCCGCTCGGCACTTCCCGCAGGGCGCTCCCCGCCGTCCGGACGGCAGGGGGAACGGCGCGACCCCGTCGCGCGCCGAGAGCGCCCGCCAGGTGCCGGGAGGCGGCGAGGTCCCGTCTCCCGGCGCCGGCGAGCCCTGCGTGATCGCCGACCCCCGGTCCGAACGTGGTCGAGCCGGTGGGCAAGCGCTGCTCGAGCACCGTCTCCCGCCAGTCGCCGTGGACGATGAGGAAACCGAGAGCCGGTGGCGCACCCGGCCTGCTCACTTTCGGGGACGCTCCCGCATCACCCACCCGGTGATGCCCGTTCGGGCACACCGCGTGCCGGGTGATTTCAGCCGCCACCCGATCGAGTGAATTAGCCCCGACAGGTACCGGAGAGGAGGTTCTCGACGGCGAATGTGAGGCACGCACGGTTTCCCGGTGCGATTTTCGGCAGCCCGCCACCCGCCGGGTCGCGGTGGGGTGAGGAGGCGCGGTCAGGCCTCGGACTGCTCGTTGAGCTTGGTGCGCAGGCGCAGGACGGCGCGGGTGTGCAGCTGGCAGACCCTGGACTCGGTCACGCCGAGGACCTTACCGATCTCGGCGAGCGTCAGGTTCTCGAAGTAGTAGAGGGTCACGACGACCCGGTCGCGTTCGGCGAGCTGGGCGATGGCGTCGGCCAGCTGACGGCGGCCGTCCTGGTCGACGAGGCTCGCCACCGGGTCTTCCGCGGCGTCGTCGGGCAGCGACTCGGCCAGCGAGGAGCCGCCCTTGTTCGGGGCGATCAGCTCGTCGAGCGCCACGACGCTGGTGAGCTGGAGCTGGCCGTACAGCTCGCGCAGCTCGGCCAGCCCGATCTTGAGCTCTGCGGCGAGCTCGCGGTCGGTGGGCGTGCGCTGCAGCTTGGCGCCGAGGCGTTCCAGGGCTCGTTCGACGTCGCGGGCGCGGCTGCGGACCGAGCGCGGCACCCAGTCCTGGGAGCGCAGGTCGTCGAGGATCGCGCCGCGGATGCGCTGCATGGCGTAGGTCTCGAACTTGAGGCCGCGTTCCGGCTCGAACTTCTCGATCGCGTCGACCAGGCCGAAGATGCCGGACTGGATGAGGTCGGCCACGTCCACGTGGGCGGGCAGACCCGTGCCGACCCGGCCGGCGACGTACTTGACCAGCGGCGCGTAGTGCAGCACCAGGCGGTCGCGCTGCCCCTGGTCGCGGGACTGGCCGTAGCTGCGCCACAGCGCGACGATGCCGGCCTCGACGTCGTCACCCGACCGGACGTCCGCACGCGTCGCACCGGCCTGCGTCACCGCGGGCTGGGCGGCCGCGGGCGCGCCGTTGACGTGCGTGTCGGCACCGGGCTCTGAGCCCGCCTCGGTGCGCGGCGCGCCGTTCTGACGGTGCCCGTTGCTCGCCTGCTTCGAAGCCGGTGCGGGCAGGACGGGGTCAGGGGGCACGGTCGCCGTACGCGATCCTCCCCCTGCGGCGTCAGGAACGGGGGTGGGTTCGGTCATGGATCGCCTTCAGCCGTTCGACAGTGACGTGTGTGTAAAGCTGAGTCGTTGCGAGCGTAGCGTGACCAAGCAGTTCTTGGACGGTGCGCAGGTCCGCTCCTCCTTCCAGCAAATGGGTCGCGGCGGAGTGGCGCAACCCGTGCGGCCCGATGTCCGGCGCGCCGGACACCTCGGCGACGACCTCGTGCACCAGCGCCCGGACGGCTCGCTGGTTCAGCCGGCCACCCCGGGCACCGAGGAACAGCGCCGGTGGTGAATCCGGTGCCACCAGGGCGTTTCGCCCCTCGTCCAGCCACCGCCGCAGTGCTCGCTCCGCCGGCACGCCGAACGGCGTGCTGCGTTCGCGTCCACCTTTGCCCAGAACCCGAATCACCCTCAGGGAGTAGTCCACGTCGTCGAGATCAAGGCCACAGAGCTCGGCGACGCGGACACCTGTGGCGTACAGCAACTCCACCACGGCCTGATCACGCAGCGCAACCGGATCGCCCTCGGACGCGCCAGAGGATACGGCGGCCATCGCGTCCTTCGCCTGGTCTTCGCGCAACACGGACGGCAACGTCCGGTGCGGCCTCGGCGCGGCGAGCCGGGGCCCGGGATCCGCCGCCAGATGCCCCGCGCGATGCGCCCACGCGGTGAACGCCCGCGCGGCGGCGGCCCGGCGCGCGAGCGTCGTGCGGCTGACGCCGGCAGTGCGTTGCGCGGCAAGCCATGAGCGCAGGTTCGTCAGGTCGATCCGCCCGATGTCGGCCTCATCAGGACTATTCCCGGCGACATGTCCGAGCAACGCCACCACATCACCCACATACGCGCGCACGGTGTGTGGCGAGAGATCACGCTCCAGCGTCAGATGCCGCTCGTACAGCCGCAACGCCTCCGAAACTCCGGCGGGCAGTTTTTCGCGCAGGCGAACGAGATCGACACGACGTGTCCGACCATGCGGCGGCGGGGACATAGGCCAAGACGCTGCGCCAGTCGGGGCGATTGGTCAAGTATCGCCACACCCCCGCGCCATTTGAGAGCGCTCTCATGATCGCGGGACCGATAACGTTTCCACTCGCTGTGACGACCAAGGGTGCGACAGCCCGCACAGATCACCTTTCGGAGTAGTCACCGCAGCCACGATCACCGTCCGAACAGCCGACAAATCGCCCCGCCGACACCGAGGCCCGCCGAGCCTCGCCTGGGGCGGCGATCCCGGTCCTTCACGCACCCCGGCCCCCGCTCAGTCGGCCGAGCCGCGCCGGACAGGACCGGAACACGTTCCTGCCACCACAATCAAGTCCACAGTGGACTGTCCACGTCACCTCACCTCCAGCTTCTGCCAGCCGCCGTCGACCCGCAGGGCCAGCCCGGCGAGCTCCAGCTCGGGCAGCAACGCCCGGACCCGTTCCAACGGCACGCCGGACTCGACCGACACGACCTCGTCGCTCACCCCGCACCGCCTCCCCAGCGCCTCGTAGACCCGCATGGCCTCCCCCTGCGGCGCCCCGAGCGCACTGTCCTTCTCAGCGGGCTCGGTGGCGAGGTCGTCCCCGAACCGCCCGACCGACTCGACGACCTCGGCGACCGAGCTGACCGACACCGCCTGCCCGTCCCGCAACAGCTCGTGGCACCCGGCCGAACTGGCCGACGTCACCGGCCCCGGCACCACCATCAACGGCCGCCCGAGAGCCAACGTGATCGCGGCCGTGTTCTTGGCCCCGCTGCGCCGCCCAGCCTCGACGACGACAGTCCCGCCACCCAACGCGGCGATGAGCCGGTTGCGCGTGAGGAACCGGTGCCGCGCGGGCGTGACCCCAGGCGCGTACTCGCTGACGACCAGCCCTTCCCGCGAGATCTTGGCGAGCAACCCCTGGTGCCCGGCGGGATAGGCGACGTCCACCCCGCACGCCAGCACCGCGACCGTCAGCCCACCACCGCCGAGCGCACCGCGGTGAGCAGCCCCGTCGATGCCGTAGGCGGCACCCGACACCACAGCCACCCCGGCCTGCGCCAACCCGAACGAGAACTCGCCGGCCACGTGCTCGCCATACCCGCTGGCGGCCCGGGACCCGACCACGGCGACAGCCTTCTCAGCCGCCTCGCCGAGGTCGTGCGGCCCCCGCACCCACAAGGCGAGCGGCTCGCCCCCACACCGCCCCGCGGCAACACCCAGCGCGACGAAGGGCCACCGGGGCCACTCGTCGTCCTCGGGGATGACGAGCCGCCCACCGACCCTGGCAATCCGCTCGAGGTCCTCACGGGCTCGCTCCTCGGTTCGCCGCGCCGAAGTCTGGCTGGCCACCGAGGGCGACACCTCGCCCGCACGCACCAGCTCGGCGGCCTCCACCGGACCGACCTGACTGACGAGCGCCGCCAACGCCGCCGGGTAGGGCTCGGCCACGCGGGACAGGTAGGCCCTGGCCAGCCGAACGGCACTGAAGGACGGCGCACGTCGGATGGGTGGCGCAGCTTGGACGGGCGCGGTGCGCGGGTCAGATGCGGCCTGGGGATCAGGCGGAGTGGAAGAAAGGGGTGGGGTTGAGGAAAGGAGTAGAGCGGAAGCGGGAGTGGGCGAGGCCGGCGAGGTGAGGTCCGGCGCGGCGATTGGAGCGGGCGGCGTGGACTCGGTGGGCGTCGGCTCGGCGATTGGGGACGGTGTCTTGGGCTGGGCGAAGGGTGGGGTGGGGTGCTCGGTCACCGGAACCACCACCAGGGCAGCCAGCGTTGCCACGGGTCCGGGCGCCACGGGGTCGGTGGGCTGACACCGGAGGAGCGCCTTCGGACTGTGCACGGCAGGGGCAGGCCGACGGGCGTGGGCGATGCGCACGAGGCGGCGAGAAGTGGGGTCATGGTTGGGCTCCTCGGGTCGACGGTGGGGGTGAGCGGGCCGCCCGCTGGGGAAGGGGCGAGCGGCCCGCTCCTGACCGGACTCGGGCCTGTGAGGAGGCCGGTGTCCGGGGCGGTGGGTGAGCGGGCGCTCGCGGGGGTGGGGCGAGCGCCCGCTCGGCTGGGCCGGGCTCGGAGTCGGGGCTTCGGTGCTCCGAGGCCCGGCGGCTTGGGGTCAGAAGGTCGTGGAGCGGCGTTCGCGGAAGCTCAGGGCCGCTGCCACGTGGTCGGAGGTGGGGCGGTCGGCTTCGGCCAGGTCGGCGAGAGTCCAGGCGACTCGCAGGCAGCGGTCGGCTCCTCTGCCCGTCAGGGCGCCGGTGGCCAGGGCCCGGTCGAGCAGGGCCGTGGTGGGGCGGGGCAGGGCGAACTCGCGGCGCAGGGCCGGGCCGGGGACCTGGGCGTTGGTGGGCCAGGTGTGG
>NZ_DASVFL010000010.1:0-23259 GCF_036380075.1 Lentzea sp.
CAGGGCCTCGCCGGCCGTGCCCGACAGCACCGCCGCGAGCTTCCACACCAGGTTGTGCGCGTCCTGGATGCCGCAGTTCATCCCGAACCCGCCCTGCGGCGTCGACACGTGCGCCGAGTCGCCCGCCAGGAACACCCGGCCGGAGCGGAAGCGCGTCGCGGTCACCGCCTGCTGCAGCCACGGCATCACGCCGACCAGCTCGACGTCGAGGTCCGGCACGCCGACTGCCTCGCGCACCACCTGCACGCAGAACTCGGGCGTGAAGTCGGCCTCGCTGCCACCCTCCGCCGGGTCGTAGCCGGTCTGGATGATCCAGCGGCGCCGGTTGTCCACCGCCTCGACCGCGCACGGGATGGCACTGCGGATGAAGTACAGCGCGCACATCCGGTCGGTCAGCAGCGGCACCAGGTCGGCGTCGAACATGATGCTGATCATGTGCCCGAGCGGGGGCGGACCCTCGACGCCGATGCCGAGCCGGTCGCGCACGGTGCTGCGCCCGCCGTCCGCCGCGATGGCGTAGCGGGCGCGCACGGTGGCGCGTCCGGCCGCCGACTCGACCACACCGTCCACACCGGACTCGTCCTGCTCCAGGGACGTGAGGGTCGTGGCGAACCGGACGTCCGAACCGGGTGAGCTCTCGGCCAGGCCCCGCAGCACCACCTCGAACTTGTCCTGCGCGCAGATGTAGGTGTACGTGGGGCTGTGCGGCGCGTCCTGCGCGACCGGGGCGACCTCGCGGTGGAAGTCGTCCGCGGTCAGCGAGGAGCCGACGCCGACGGCCAGGCTGTCCTCGCGCGGCAGGCCCGCGCGCTCGACCTCCTCCGCGATTCCCCACGCCCGCACCAGTTCCATCGTGCGGGTGGACACCAGGCGCGCCTTGGGGAAGATCGACGTCCCCGCGTGCCGCTCCACCAGCAGTGACGTCAACCCGTTGCGAGAGCACTCGATCGACGCGGCGAGGCCGACCGGGCCACCACCCACGATCAGGACGTCGACCTCGAAGTCAGCCATGAAGAGGAGCCTGGAACACCGCCGCGAGGACGTCAAGGAGGTGGATATCGAAGTGATAGAGCACTGAAGTCGCAGGTCAGTAGCGTTGCGCCAACGATGGCTGGCCCGGCGGGCAAGCCTGGGACAACGGGGGAGGCACCATGTTCGCCGAAGGATCGGTCGCCGTGGTCACCGGCGGGTCGCGCGGCATCGGGCGGGCTGTCGTGGTCGACCTGGCGGCCCACGGCGTGCACGTGGTCGTCAACTACTCCCGCTCCGAGGAGCAGGCCAAGGAACTGGTCGCGCAGGTCGAGCAGAACGGCGGCAGCGCGAGCGCGGTGCGGGCCGACGTGACCGACGAGGACGCGGTGCGCGAGCTGTTCCGCTCCGTGCGCTCCGAGCACGGCAGGCTCGACGTGCTGGTCACCAGCGCGGGCGTGACGCGGGACCGGCACCTGGTCGCGATGAGCAGCGACCTGTTCCGCGAGACGATGGACATCAACCTGCACGGCACGTTCCTGGCCTGCCGCGAGGCGATGCGCATCATGCAGCACCAGCGGCGCGGCGCGATCGTGACCCTGAGCTCCGCGAGCGGACTGGACGGCGGCTTCCCCGGCCAGACGAACTACGTGGCGTCCAAGGGCGCGATCATCGCGTTCACCAAGGCGCTGTCGTATGAGGCCGCGCCGCACGGCGTGCGCGTCAACGTGGTGGCGCCGGGGTTCGTCGAGACCGACATGACCAAGGTCATCCCCGCGAAGCTGCGCGACGGCTACGCCTCGCGCATCCGGCTCGGCCGCATGGGCCGCCCGGAGGAGATCGCGAACCTGGTCACGTTCCTGGCCTCCGACAAGGCCTCCTACATCACCAGCGAGACGTTCGTCGCCAACGGCGGCGGGCTCGGCTGATCCCCCACCGGCGAGAACCAGCGAGCCGCAGTACACAGTGGACGGAAGGACAAGCGTGACCCTCGACGAACTGCGCGCCACGGCGGCCGCCCGGCACGACACGTGCGCCCAGATCAAGAAGATGATCGTCTCCCGGCTCGACCTGCCGATCGAGCCGGCGTGGATCACCGACGACCAGCCGCTGTTCGGCCGCGGGCTGGAGCTCGACAGCCTCGACGTGCTCGAGCTGTACGTGGCGATCGAGGCCGAGTTCGGCGTCGCCCTCTACGACAGCGACATGTCGGTGTTCGGTTCGGTGTCGCGCCTGGCCGACCACGTGAACCCGGCGCTCGCCGAGCGGGCGCCGACCGGGTCGGCATGACGGCGACCCGGGAGCCCGTGCGGGCGGGAACGTCGCTGACCAACGACCAGCTCCGCGAGATCCTGCCGCACCGGTGGCCCTTCCTGCTGATCGACCGGGTCGACAAGGTCTCCCCCGGCGCCGCGGTCGGGATCAAGAACGTCGCGGCCACGGAGATGTGGTTCCAGGGGCACTTCCCGAGCGCGGCCGTGCTTCCGGGCGTGATCGTCGTCGAGGCCATGGCCCAGCTGGCCGGCGTGGTCTTCGCGCTCGCCGGCGCGGGACCGATCGGCTACCTGGCGGGCGTGCGGTCGATGCGGTTCCGCCGCCCCGTCGTCCCAGGCGACCAGCTCGTCCTCACCGCCGACCGCACGGCGGGAGGCCGGGGCTTCAGCGAGTTCAAGGTGAGCGCCAGGGTCGACGGCCAGATCGCCGCCGAGGGCACCATCACCATCGCCGACCCGGCAGCCACCAGCCCTACCGGAAAGGTCTGACACGACAATGGAACCCCTCACGTCGCCGGTGAAGGACGCGCACCCCGAGGGCGCCGCGTACGGCACCGTCCTGGACGCCGAGGTCGCGCTGCGGTTCAGCACGCTCGACGCCGAGTACGGGGCGATCCGGGAACGGGCCGCCCTGCTGGACCTGTCCGGCGAGCGGATCATCGAGCTCTCCGGCGGCACCGCCGTCGACTTCGCGCAGAAGGTCCTGGCGCGGGACGTGGAGTACCTGACCGCCGAGCGCTGCATGACGAGCCTGGTGCTCGACGGGGACGGCGCCGTCGTGGACCAGGTCGTGGTGTGGGGCCGGGAGGACGGCCTGCTGCTGGAGTCCTCCACCGGCGCGGGCACCCGGCTGCTGGAGCACCTGCGGGCGCACGCCGAGCCCGGCGTGGAGATCACCGACCGCACCGCCGAGTACGCGCTCTTCGGCCTGGAGGGCCCGTACGCGTGGGGCGTGGTCGGCCGGCTGATCGACGGCGAGCTGGCCGCGCTGCCGTTCGAGTCCGTTGTGGACAGCCAGTGGGACGGCGTGGACGTCCTCTTCGCCCGCACCGGTGTGACGGGCGAGTACGGGTACAAGGTGCTGGTGCCGCGCGAGTCGGCCGTGCGGCTGTGGACCAAGGCCCTGGAGCACGCCGTGCCCGCCGGCCAGGAGGCCGTGGAGCTGGCGATGCTGGAGGTCCGGCAGCCGGTCGTGCGCCACGAGGCCGGCGAGGGCGTCGACGTGCTGGAGATGGGCGCGGGCTGGCTCGTGGACATCACCAAGGACGAGTTCGTCGGGCGTGACGCCGTGGTGGCCGCCTTCGAGGGCACGGCGGAGCGCCGCACCGTCGGCTTCTCCGGCGGCACCGAGGTTCCCGCGCCGGGCACCCCGGTCACCGTCGGCGGGGAGAAGATCGGCGAGGTCGTCCACGCCGTGCACAGCATCGGGCTGCGGTCCTCTCTCGGCCTGCTGCGGCTGCCACCGGACCTGGCCGCCGCCGGGCTCACGGTCACCGTCGGCGACACCGAGGTCGTCACGCTGACCAGCCCGTACGTCACGCCCAAGAGCTGGAGCACCCCGATCATCTGATCTGGTCCCCCGGGCCGTCGCCCGGGGTTCGCGAGGAGGAGCAAGCATGGCGCTGCGGCCAGTGGTCATCACCGGAGTCGGGGTGATCTGCGCGGCGGGACGCGACCCGGAGGAGTTCTGGGCGCGGCTCACCGCGGGCGCGGGCGGCATCACCGCCGTGGAGGACGAACGGTTCGCCGCGTTCGAGGCCAGGTTCGCGGGCCAGGTGCCCGACGAGTGGATCGACGCGCAGCTGCCGGCCGAGGACACCGGGCTGGACCGCACGGCCCGGCTCGCCCTCGTCGCCGCCCGGCAGGCGGTCACCAGGGCGGGGCTGGGCGCGGACCTGCCCGGGGAGCGGTTCGGGCTGGTCCTCGGCAAGTGCCAGGCCACCCCGACCGCGGCGGGCGGCTACCAGCCCATGCACGCCACCGGGGACGTCGTCGCCCGCGTGCTCGGCATGACCGGCCCGCGCATCCTGGTCTCGACCGCGTGCGCGGCGGGCGGCAACGCGGTCGGCCTGGCCAAGGACAAGATCCTCACCGGTGAGGCGGACGTGGTGCTGGCCGGTGGCGTCGACCCGCTGCTGTTCGGCACCTACGCCGGGTTCGCGGGCCTGCACGCCCTCAGCACCCGCCCGTGCGGCCCCTACAGCCGTTCGGACGGCCTGAACCTGGGCGAGGGCGCCGCGTTCCTGGTCGTGGAGGCACTGGACCACGCGCTGGCCAGGGGCGCGGAGCCGCTGGCCGAGGTCGCGGGCTACGGCCTGTCCGCCGACGCCTACCACGCCACCGCGCCGGACCCGACCGGCCGCGGCGGCATCACCGCCATGCGCCGGGCACTGGCCGACGCCGGTCTGGACACCGACGCCGTCGACTACGTCAACGGGCACGGCACCGGCACGCCCGCCAACGACTCCATGGAGAAGAAGGTCATGCGCGCCGTGTTCGGCGAGCGCGCGCCCCAGGTGCCTACCAGCAGCATCAAGAGCTTCGTCGGGCACACGCTGGGCGCGGCGGGTGCGGTCGAGGCGGTGGCCAGCGTGCTGGCCCTGCGCACCGCGACCGCGCCGCCCACCATCGGGTTCACCGACGAGGCCATCGCGGAGTCCACTTTGGACTTCGTGCCGAACACATCGCGTCCTCTGCACATGGACGTCGTGGTCTCCAACAACTACGCGTTCGGCGGCAACAACGCCTCGCTCGTGCTGCGCCGCCCCGGCGGTCCGCGCGAGTACGACGCACTGCCCGCCGCCGACGTCGTCCTCACCGGTCTCGGACCGGTCACCGGCCTCGGCACCGGCATCGCCGAGGTCGCCGAGGCGGTCGCCAACGGACGCACGGCGGTCGGCACCGAGCCGTCGCTGGAGGGCCGCACGTTCGCCCCGCGCTCGCTGTGGCGGCACATGAACAACCTGTCCCGCATGGCGATCGCCGCCTCCAGGCTGGCCTGGGAGGACGCCGGGCTGAAGCTGCCCCGCGCCGCCCTGGACGGCGTGGGCGTCGTCTTCGCCACCGCGGCGGGCTCGGTGGAGAGCACCGGCGGGTTCGACGAGAGCGTGCTGGCCAACCCGAACAAGCCCGCCGTGCTCAGCTTCTCCAACGTGGTGCTCAACGCCACCGGCGGCGCGGTGTGCCAGACCCTGGGACTGCGCGGCCCGACCACGACGATCTGCAACGGCGGCGCGTCGGCGTCCATCGCGCTGGACTGCGCGGTGGAGACCATCCGGACCGGCAAGGCGGACGTGGTGGTCGTGGTCGCCGCCGACGAGGCGCCGAGGCCCGGCGACGGCACGCAGGTGGCCCCCTACGACCGGAGCTCGGGCGAGGCGCCCGCGTCCGCGGCGGTGGCGCTGGTCGTCGAGTCCGCCGCGCACGCCGCCGCCAGGGGCGCGACGCCGTACGCGCGGGTGGTGGGCAGCGCCCACGCGAGCGCGGGAGCGGGTGACGAGCGGTCCCTCGTGGAGCGCGCCATCGCCGCGCTGCCCACCGAAGGCGTGGACCTGGTGGTCGGTGCCGCCACCGGCGGCCCGACGGACGAGGCGGAGGCGAGCGCGGTGCTCGGCGCCGTCCCGTCCGCCCGGCTCACCGCCACCGCGGGCCTGACCGGCGACGCGGGCGCGGCCACCGGCGCGCTGAACCTGGCGCTGGCCGCGCTCGCCCTGCGCGACGGCGTCGCACCGGCCATCACCCGGCTGACCGACCCCCGCGCCGGCACGGTCGAGTCCTACGTCACCAAGCCCGAGCTGCCGGCCACGCCGGCCAAGGCCCTGGTGCTCAGCGCCGCGCCCGGCTCGGTGCGCGGCGGAACCCTGCTGGGTGCGGTGTGACCGGGCTGCCCTTCGACGTGCTCGAGACCGACCGGCTGCTCACCACCACCCGGTCGGTGCGCCGCCGGCTCGACCTCGACCGGCCCGTGCCCCGCGAGGTGGTCGAGGAGGCGCTGGAGATCGCCGTCCAGGCACCGACCGCGAACGACCAGCAGAACTGGCGCTGGGTCGTGCTCACCGAGCAGGCGGTGAAGGACCGGCTGGCGGAGCTGTTCGACATCTCCTGGCAGTTCCACCGGAAAGAGGTGTGGACGCGCTCCGGGCGCCGCCGCAACACCCCGCAGGCCAGGAAGAACAACGACTCCGCCGCCACGCTCGCCGAGACGATCGCCAGGGTGCCCGCGCTGGTGATCCCGTGCGTGCTCGGCAGGCCGCCGGACATCGGCGCGATCGACGCCGAGTGGCTCGGCGCGACCGGCACCCGCAACCTCGGCACCTGGCAGGAGGACGTGCGCATCGGGGCCATGCGGGCCAGCAACTTCTACGGCTCGATCTTCCCCGCGATCTGGTCGTTCCAGCTGGCCCTGCGCAGCCGCGGTCTCGGCAGCACGATCACGTGCATGCACCTGCCGTTCGAGCGGCAGGTGGGCGAGCTGCTCGGCATCCCCGCCGGTGTCACCCAGGTCTGCCTCATCCCGGTCGCCTACACGATCGGCACCGATTTCCGCCCCGCCAAGCGGGTTCCGGCGAAGGAACGCACGTCCTGGGAGAGGTGGCAGGCATGACCGTCGAGCACACCGGAGTCGACGTCGTCGTGGTGGGCGGCGGCATCGCGGGCGCGTCCGCCGCGGCCAACCTCGTGCGCAACGGCCTGTCCGTGGTGCTGCTGGAGAAGCAGGAGACCTACCGGGACATCGTGCGCGGCGAGTGGATCGCGCCGTGGGGCCTGCGCGAGGCGCAGACGCTGGGCGTCGAGGAGGCGTTCGGGCTCGGCGGCGCGTGGGAGATCCGCGAGTGGACGCAGTGGGACGAGACGGTCGACCCCGCCGAGGCGGAGACCGTGGACATGACGCGGTTCGTGCCCGGTGTCGGTGGCCCCATGTCGTTCCCGCACCACGAGGTCTGCGCGCTGATGGCCGAACAGGCCGAGGACGACGGCGCGACAGTGGTCATGGGCGCGCAGCGGGTCCAGGTCACCGCCGGCACCAGCCCGCAGGTCCGCTGGATCCACGCCGGGCAGGACCACCTGGCCAGGCCGCGCATCGTCATCGGCGCCACCGGCCGCGGCTGCACGGTCGGGCGCCAGATCGGCGTGTCCATGGCGACCTCGGTGCACCACTGGGGCGGCGGGCTGCGGGTCGGCGGCCTCGACGACTGGCCGATGGACGTGCAGGCGATGGGCACCGAGGACGAGAAGATGTTCATGGTGTTCCCGCAGGGCGACGGCAACGCCCGGCTCTACATCAACTTCCCCACCGCCAACCGGAAGCTCTACCAGGGTCCCGACGGCGAGAAGCGGTTCATCGCCGACTTCGAGCTGGCGTCCCTGCCCGACCGCGGCAAGGCCGTCTACAGCGCCGCGAGGTCGATCGGCCCGCTCAAGCTGTGGCCGTCGGTGGCGATGTTCCCCGAGCAGCCGATCGTCCAGGACGGCGTGGTGCTCGTCGGCGACGAGGCGGGCAACGCCGACACCGTGCTCGGCACCGGCCTGTCGTGCAGCCTGC
Organism: Lentzea sp.; assembly: GCF_036380075.1. Lineage (NCBI taxonomy): Bacteria > Bacillati > Actinomycetota > Actinomycetes > Pseudonocardiales > Pseudonocardiaceae > Lentzea > Lentzea sp. Next base: position 7,786 of record NZ_DASVFL010000010.1, read on the forward strand.
GCGACACCCGTGCCGTCTGCGAGGTGCTGACCGGCGGCGACGACTGGTCACCCGCCGCGTTCGAGGGGTACCTGGCCGAGCGGAAGTTCCGGATGGACCGGCTGCACTTCGGCGCGGGCATCATCGCCAAGCTGCACTGCGAGTTCGGGCCCGTCGCGGCCGAGCGCCGGCGCCGGGCGCGCGAGCTCATGGCCGACAACTTCGCCGCGTCGGTGACCGGCCTGCTCAACATGGTCCCGCCCGAGGACGTGCCGGAGTTCGGGTTCAGCGAGTTCTTCGCCGAGAGGCTGTTCAGGGAGAGGGCATGAGCGTCAAGGACACCCTGCTGACCGGGTCGGCACACGTCAACGGCATCGACATCGCCTACGTGGACAAGGGCGAGGGCGACCCGGTCGTGCTGCTGCACGGCTTCCCCGACTCGCACTACCTGTGGCGGCACCAGATCGACCCGCTGGTCGAGGCGGGCTTCCGGGTCATCGCGCCCGACCTGCGCGGCTTCGGCGAGTCGGGCAAGCCGCAGGAGGCCGAGGCGTACGACATGCGCACGATCGTCAACGACGTCGTGGCGCTGACCCAGCACCTCGGCATCTCCAAAGCGCACATCGTCGGACACGACTGGGGCGCCGCCATCGCGTGGATGTACGCGTTCCTGATGCCGCGCCGCGTCGACCACCTCGCCGTGCTGTCGGTCGGCCACCCCGGCGTGTTCGGCACGCCGTCGATCGAGCAGCGCAAGGCCAGCTGGTACATGCTCTTCTACCAGTTCCCCGGTGTGAGCGAGCAGTTGTTGCGGCGCAACGGGTGGCGGCTGTTCAAGGAGATCATGGGCGGCGAGGGCGACCACCAGCGCTACCCGCGCGAGCTGGCCAAGCCGGGCGCGCTCACCGCGGCGCTGAACTGGTACCGCGCCAACCGCTCCCCCGAGGCCGAGCTGCGCGTGGAGGGCAACTTCCCACCCGTGCTCGCCCCCACCCTCGGCATCTGGTCCACCGGGGACAAGGCGCTGCTCGAGGAGGGCATGACGGGCTCGGTGAAGTTCGTCAAGGGCTCGTGGCGCTACGAGCGCGTCGAGGACGCCAGCCACTGGATCCCGCTGGACCAGCCGGAGATCGTCACCAAGCTGCTGCTGGGTTTCCTCGGCACCGAGAAGGCCGCGGCGGTGCCCACCCGGCGGCGCCGGCTCTGACCGGTGCCCGCCCGTCGGCAAGGACAGCGCGCAGGACTGGAGGTTCGCAGGTGATCGGCTTCGTGTTCCCCGGTCAGGGGACGGTCCGGATCGGCATGGGCGGCTGGCTGCGCCGCGACCCGGCGGGCGCGGCGGTGCTCGCGCGCGCCGACGCGCTGCTGCCCGCACCGGTGTCGCAGCTGTGCGCCCGCGGGCCGCTGGACAAGCTCGTCGACACCCTGCACGCGCAGCCCGCCGTGACCGCGTGCAACCTCGCCGCGCTCGCGGTCCTGCGGGAACGCGGGGTGGAACCGGACGTCGTCGCCGGGCACAGCGTGGGTGAGGTCAGCGCGCTGTGCGCGGCGGGCGTGCTGGACGCCGACACCGCGCTGCGCCTGGTCGCCGTCCGCGCCCGGCTGATGGCCGACCTCCCGGACACCGGGGGCATGACCGCCGTGCTGGGGCTGCCGCCGCAGCGGGTCGAGGAGCTGGCCGCCGAGGCCGCCGGGCCCGGTGAGCCGCTGGTCGTCGGTCTGGAGAACGCGCCGGACCACACCGTGGTCTCCGGCGCGACCGCCGCCGTCGACCGGCTCGTCGAGCTGGCCGCGGCGGCCGGCGTCCGCAAGGTGGTGCCGCTCAAGGTGAGCAACGCGTTCCACTCGCCGCTGATGGCGGGAGCGCTGGACGCCTGGGCCGAGGTCGTGCGCGCGACACCGATGCGCTCACCGCGCGTCCCGGTGGTCCCGAACGCGACGGCCGAACCCACCACGGACCTGCCGACGATCGTGGACGCGCTGATCGCCCAGCTCACGGCGCGGGTGAGGTGGACGGCGACGATGCGCGTGCTCGCCGAGGCCGAGACCCTGGTCGAGGTCGGGGACAGCAAGGTGCTCGCCGGACTGCTGCGCGGCGTCGGCGCGAGCTGCGTCAGCATGGCGGACCCGGCCGCGGTGCGCAGGCTGCGCCGCCCGGAGCCCGCGGCATGACCCGGTGGGGCAGCGCCGCGGTCGCCTTCGGCCGGCTGACCGCACCGCGGCAACTCGTCGAGCCGATGCCGCTGGAGGTCGTGTTCACCCGCCCGGAACGGCTGCGGTCCGGCGCCGGGCGCACCCTGCAGCACTGGGCGGGCAGGCTCGCGGCCAAGTACGCCGTGCTGCGCCTGCTCGACGAGCCCGCGACCGCGGAGCACCTGGGTGCCGTGGAGGTGCTCCCCCTGCCCGCGCCCCTGTGCAGCCGCACGGCGGCCTGCCTGCACGGCCACCCGCCGGGTGTGCGCCTGATCGGCGCGCTGGACGGCCGGGAGGCGCAGGACACCCGCATCCGCGTCTCCGTCAGCCACACCGCCGACCTCGCGTTCGCGGTGGCGCTGACCGGGGCCCGGCTGGCCGAGGACCACGACCTGGAAGCGATGACCGCATGGACCTGATCGAGACCGCCGCGCGGTGGGCCGCGGCCTGGCGCGAGCGCGACGCCGCCGCCATCGCGGCGGAGGTGGCGGAGTTCGCTGACCCGGACACCCCGGAACCGGTGGCGGGCGCCGGCCTCGTCGCGCACGTCGAGGCCGTGCTGACCCGGTTCCCGGACCTGGAGCTCGACTTCGCGCCGACCGCCGGCGCGGGCGGCACCGCCGTGCTCACCTGGACCCTGACCGGCACGCACCGCGCCCCCTACCTCGGCATACCGGGCACGGGCGGCACGGCGAAGGCCGACGGTGTGGACGTGCTGACCGTCGTGGACGGCGAGGTGCGGGTGCGCCGCCACTTCGACCGGGTCGCCCTGGCCGCGTCGCTCGCCCACACCGCGCGCTTCCTGCTCAGTCGGGACGAGGTGCAGGAGTACGGCATCAGCGCGCGCACCACGACCGGCAGGACCGACTACCCGCGGGCGCTCACGTTCACCTACCTGGACTTCCGCGACGACGTCGAGGGCGCGGAGGTCGACCTGCTCAGCACCGAGGTGGTCAAGTCGTTGCGCGCCTCGAAGGGCTTCCTCGGCGTGAGCACGTTCGAGATCGGCACCCGCAAGTACACGATCAGCGCCTTCGACCGCCCGGAGTCGATCCGCGCCGTGCACGCCCGGCCGCACCAGCGGTCCCTGCGGAAGTTCTTCCGCGGAGGCCTGTGCACCGGGGCGTACACCAGCGTGTGGGTGCTGGAGCGGGAGAGCTTCCACCTGCGCTGCCCCGGCTGCGCGGAGATGGTCGACGCGGGCGCGGGCAGGACCTGCGCGTGCGGCACCACCCCGACCCCCGACCCCCTGTTCTGATGACGCCAGGAGCTGCCCGATGACGGTCTTCACCGCCGACCACCGGCCCGCGGCGGGCGGGCGACCGCTGGTGGCCTTCATGTCCGCCCTGTTCGCGGGCGGCTGGATCTGGGACCACCCGTTCGCCGCCCTCGCCGACGCCGGGTGGCCGGTGCTGCGCACCGAGGAACCCATCTGCGGAGTCGACGCGAAGATCGCGGGGTCCATCGAACGCCTCGGCGACGCTCTGCTGGAGGCCGCCGACGCAGCCGGCGCGCAGGAGGTCGTGGTCTGCGCGAACTCCCTGGGAGGGCTCGTCGCCATCGACCTCGCGGGCCGCTTCCCGGACCGGGTGAAGGCCATCGCGGTCAGCGGTGCACCCGGCCTGAGCGCGGACCCCGACGTGGGCCTGAACATGGACCGGCGCGGCGACGTGCGGTTGCAGGGCGAGCAGTTCCGCGACCGCATGCTGGCCGCTCTCTTCCACGGTGACCCGCTGTTCACCGACGAGCAGGTGGAGTCGACCGCGCGGCTGCTGCGCCAGGGCTCGGCGATGGTCGCGATGGCCCGCAGCATCCGCGCCACCAGAACCTTCCAGGTCGCCCCGGCGATGGACAAGGTGACGTGCCCGTCGCTGTACCTCTGGGGCCGCCACGACCGCATGACGCCGATCGAGCCGTGGCTCGACCTGGTGCCCCAGCACGCGAACACCGAGTTCGTCACCGTCGAGGACTGCGGGCACATCCCGATGATCGAACGCGGCGAGGTCTACACCGCCGAACTGCTGCGGTTCCTCGGCCGGGTCACCGGGTGACCGCGCCACCGATGCTGTTCGGGGTGGACGTGGTCGACGTCGCCAGGGTCACCCGCGCCATGTCCTACAGCGGGCCCGCCTACACCCGGCACGTCGTCTCCCCCGGCGAGCGGGACCTGCACGCCGACCCCGGTCTCGCCACCGCGGCCACCGTCGCGGTGAAGGAGTGCCTCGTGAAGGCGATCGGCGGCCGGCCGCGCGGGTTCTCCTGGCACGACTTCGAGGCGTGCGGCGAGGTGCCGCTGCCCGGTGCGGAGTGGGCGGACCCGCTGCTGGCCGCCGCCGTGCCCGAGGTCGAGGCCGCCACCGGGGTCGCGATGACCGAGCGGTCCGCCTACACCGTGTTCGGTGCCAGCGGTGCGGCCGCCCTGGCCCGGCTCACCGGACGCTCCGCGGTCCCCGGCGACGGCGCGGCCGTCGTGGGCACGGCCCGCTGGGGCGTTCGCGGAGACCTGATCGTCGCCGTTGCCATACTGATCATCACGCCGAGAGGAGCGTTGCGATGTCCGTGACCGAGGTCGCGACCGAAGTCCGCATCCGGCCGGGGGACTCCGTCCAGGAAGCGCTCGACGACTGCGCGCCGGGCGCGGTGCTGCGCCTGGCCGAGGGGACGTACGAGGGCAGCCTCGTCATCAGCCGCCCGGACGTCGTGCTCGTCGGCGCGGGCGCGGGCCGCACGGTGATCGTGCCCGGCGCCGTCGCGCCCAGCGCCGTACCGCCGCTGCACGACGCTCCCGCGGACGTGGTCAGCGGCATCACCGTGCACGACGTGTCCGGGGTGACCGTCGAGGGCCTGACCGTGCGCGGGTTCTCCGGGGCGGGCGTCTACGCCCACACCGCCACCGGTCTGCGACTCGTCGACGTCGAGTCGGCGGGCAACGCGGTGTGGGGCCTGTACGTGCGCGAGTCGGCCGTGGTGGAGGTGCTGCGGTGCCGCGCGGAGGGCAGCCAGTACGGCGGCATCGCGCTGGCGTTCTGCCCGGCCGCCGACGCGCTGATCGCCGACTGCGAGAGCACCGCCAACGCCTTCGGTGTGTTCGTGGACAACTCCAGTCGCGCGCGGGTGCAGCGCAACCGCTGCCACGGCAACGCGGCGGGCGTGCTGCTGCTGCACCAGACCTACGAGGGTGAGCTGCCCGGCGGCGTCGCCGACGTGCTCGTCGCGGACAACGACATCACCGGCAACACCCTGGCCGCCGGTGGCGACGAGCCCGGCGTGCTGGGGTTCGCCGGGCCGCCGATGTCCGGCGTGGGCATCGCCGCCATCGGGGTCCAGCGGGTCTCGTTCGTCGGCAACCGGGTGCACGGCAACGAACCCACCGGTCCGTCGGTCATGGGCGCCGCACTGGTGCTGGCCTCGTCGGCGGACTGGGGCGGCTCCGACTCGGTCGACAACTCCTTCGAGTGGAACACCGTCACCGGCAACAGCCCGTGCGACGTGCAGGTGGGCACCGATCCGGGCAAACAGCGCTTCCGGAACAATTCGGTGGGCACCTCCCAGCCGGAGCTGATCGACGGGTGCGGATCTTGAGCGAGAGGACGACATGACGCCTGCACTGGTGTGCGAGCACCTGGTCAAGCGCTACGGCGACAAGACCGTGGTGGACCGGGTCGGCTTCCACATCGACGAGGGAGAGGCGTACGGCCTGCTCGGCCCCAACGGGGCCGGCAAGACCACGACCATCTCCATGCTCGTCGGCCTGCTGCGCCCGGACGAGGGAACGGTCCGGGTCGGCGGCATCGACGTCGGCGAGGACCCGGTGGCCGCCAAGCGGCTCATCGGGTACGTCCCGCAGGAGATCGCGCTGTACCCGGAGCTGACCGCCAGGGAGAACCTGCGCTACTTCGGCAGGCTCTACGGCCTGCCGCGGCGTGAGCTCACCTCGCGCATCGGCGAGGTGCTCGACCTGGTCGGCCTGACCGACCGCGGCGACGACAAGGTGGGCACCTACTCCGGCGGCATGAAGCGGCGCACCAACATCGCCGTGGCCCTGCTGCACCGGCCGCGCCTGCTCATCCTCGACGAGCCGACGGTCGGCGTGGACCCGCAGAGCCGCGTCGCGATCCTGGACCGCGTCGAGGCGCTGGTCGGCGAGGGCATGAGCCTGCTCTACACCTCCCACTACATGGAGGAGGTGGAGCGGGTGTGCACGCGGGTCGGGATCATCGACCGGGGTCGCGTGGTCGCCGACGGGACCAAGCGCGAGCTGGTCGCCGAACTGGGCGGCACGGACCGGGTGGAGCTGACGCTGGACGGCGACGTCACGGCCGCGGCCGAGAAGCTGCGCGCCGTGGAGGGCGTGTCCGAGGCGGTGGTCACCGGGTCGTCGTCGATCCGGCTGCTCGTCGCGGGCGGGCGGCACCTGCTGCCCGCGCTGCTGGCCGCCATCGGCGACGCGGGCGCGGTGACCGGCGTCGAGGTCGTCGAACCCGACCTGGAGGCGGCGTTCCTGCACCTCACCGGCAGCACCCTGCGGGACTGACGCGGACCGACGAGCTGAGGGATTGGGCGAGAACTTGGGGAAGAGCACTCTGCGCGCTCTGCTGGTCGTGGGCGGCCACGAGCTGCGGTCGCGGCTGCGGGACGGCACCGCGCCGCTGATCGCGCTCGTCGCGCCGATTCTGCTCGCGACCCTGTTCGGGCTGGCGCTGGGCGGCGACGACGACCCGCCGCTGAAGGCTACCATCGGCGTGGTCGACCTCGACGGCGGCGAGTTCCCGGCCAGCGTGCAGCGCGAGGCGCTGAACACCGACGAGCTGAAGGGCGTGCTGACCTTCCGCCAGTACCCGGACGAGGCCGCGGCGCGGAGTGCGGTGGACGGCGGCGAGTCGGGTGCGGCGCTGGTGTTCCCCGCCGGGTTCAGCGAGGGCGTCGGCGCGGGCCGCGGCGGTCAGGTGTCCGTCCTGGAGTCGCCGGAGTCGCCGCTGGCGGGGGTGGTGGCCCGCAGCATGGTCGACCGGATCTCGGCCCTGGTCCAGGCCAGGACGCTGGCCGTGCGCGCCTCGCTGGAGGCGGGCGTGCCGGCCGACCGCGTGCAGCTGTTCGTCGAGGAGAACGGCGCGGCCGGGCCCGCGCTGTCGCTGGTCGGCGACCCGGTCTCGGGCGGGCGGGTGGACCTCGCCGTGCACTACGGCGCGGGCATGGCGGTGATGTTCGCGTTCTTCGTCGTCGGCACCACGGCCCGCAGCCTGCTCACCGAGCGGCAGAACGGCACGCTCGACCGGATGCGCGCCGCGCCGGTGCCCCTGTGGACGGCGCTGGTGGGCAAGAGCGCCGTCGGGTTCGGGCTGGCGCTGTTCAGCATGTGCGCGACCTGGCTGTCGTCCGTGCTGATCTTCGGCGCGAGCTGGGGCGACCCGCTCGGGGTGTTCGCACTGCTGCTGGCGCACGTGTTCGCGGCGACCGCGATCGTCATGCTGGTGGCCAGCCGCGCGAAGACCGACGCGCAGGCCGACGGCTACACGCTCGGCGTGGCGTTCGTGTTCGCGTTCCTGGGCGGCAGCATCGTGCCCGTCTACAACCTGCCCGAGTGGCTGCGCGGCGTCTCGCTGGTCACCCCCAACGGGTGGGTGTCGGCGGGCCTGTCCGAGCTGGCGGGCACCGGCGCCGGCCCGTCCGCCGTCCTCGTGCCGATCGCCGTGGTGACCGGCATCGGCGTCGTCGCGGGCACGGTGGCGTTGCTCGGCTTCCGCAAAGGCAGGTTCGCATGAGGCCCCGTCCCGTCACCGCGCTGGTGCTGGCCAACCTGAAGCGCCAGCTGCGCGACAAGGTCGGCATGTTCTTCATCGTCGTCATGCCGTTCGTGACGATCCTGTTCGTCGGCATGGCCCTGGGCGGCGACGCGGCCGACGCGAAGCTGCCGGTGGCCGTGGTCGCCGACACCTCCGACCCGGTGTCGGCCGCCGTGGTCGCCGAACTGGAGTCCGACCAGGCGCTGCAGGTGCGGCGCGCGGAAGCAGCGCAGGAGGTCCGCGACGGCGTCCGCCGCGGTGAGCTCGCCGCCGGGTTGATCGTCACACCGGGCAAGACCGACCTCGAACTGGTCCTGACCCAGACCAGCGGCAGCGGCATGGCCGCGCGCAGCGAGATCGACGTGGCGGTCGGCAGGGTGGCGGCGGTGCTGGAGGCGACCCGCGCGGCGCGGGCGGCGGGCGCGTCACCGGAGCAGGCCGAGCAGTACGTGCGCAAGGCGAAAGAGGAATCGGCGGCGGTCACCGTCGCCTCGACGGGAGGCGGCGAGCCCGCCAAGCCGACCGGCTTCGCCTACACCGCGCCCGCGAACCTGCTGCTGTTCACGTTCGTCAACTCGATGGCCGTCGCCGCCGCGCTGGTGGAGAGCCGCCGCATCGGCATGGTGCGCCGCTCCCTGGCCGCACCGGTGCGCCGGACCCAGGTGCTCTTGGGCGAGGCGCTGAGCCGTTTCGCGGTGGCGCTCGCGCAGTCGTCGCTGATCATCGTGGTGAGCCGGGTGCTGTTCGACGTGCGGTGGGGCGACCCGCTGGGCGTGGGGGTGGTCGTCGCGCTGTTCTGCCTGATCGCCACGGGTGCCGCGATGCTGGTGGGCGCCCTGGTGCGCTCGCCGCAGCAGGCTCCCGCCATCGGTCCCCCGGTCGGCATCGTGCTGGGCATGCTGGGCGGCTGCCTGTGGCCGCGCGAGGTGGCCGGCGAGACGCTGGGCACGATCGGCTACCTGTTCCCGCACTCCTGGGCGATGGACGCGTTGCTCACGCTGTCGCGCCCGTCGGCGGGGCTGGGGTCGGTCCTGGTCGAGACCGGTGTGCTGGCGGGCATGGCGGTGGTGGTGCTGGGCGTCGCGATGGTCGTGTTCCAGCGGCGGGCGCTGGCGGCCGTCTAGACGGACGGACCCCGCCTGGACGATCTTGCCGACTCAGCCGGCGGCGGAGCAGGTCACAGCGGGGCGTGCGGGTTCGGGACCGGTGGCGACGAACCCGTACGAGGTGGTCGCCCCGGCGGCGAGCACGGCGTTGTGGCCGGCGTCGGTGACGGTCACCGCGGTGGCGTTCCGGGTCAGGGTGCCGTTCCACAGGGTGCCGATGGTGTGGCCCTCGGCCGGCTGCCACGTGGTGGTCCAGCCGGTCAGGCCGCCCGCCCCGGTGTTGCGCACGGTCACCTCGACCTGGTAGCCGCCCGGCCACGCGTTGGTCACCTCGTACCGGGCATCGCAGGCACTCGTGACCGTGGTCGTGGTGGTGGAGTTGGTTTGAGCGCTGCTGCTGGGCCGGTCGCCCCGCACGACGACGCCGATCACGACACCGGCGGCGACCAGGACGGCCGCGGCGGCGACCATCGCGATCGCCCGGCGTGGCAGGGGGCGGCGGGCGGGCAGCATCCGCGTCCCGCTCAATGGGGGCCCGGCGGGCAGCGGCAGTCCCTCCGCGACCGCCGCGAGCAGCTTGTGGGCCTCGGCCATCGTCGGGCGGTGGGCCGCGTCGCGGCGCAGGAGGCGCATGAGCACCTCGCCGAGCGGGCCGCCCACCCGCGGCGGCGCGAACTCTCCCCGGACCGCGCGTTGCAGGAGCGCGTAGGGGTTGTCGTCCACACCGAACGGCGGCGTCCCCTCCAGTGCCGCGTACAGGGTCGCGCCGAGGGAGAACACGTCCGAGGCGAACGTCGCCGCCTCGCCCGCCGCCACCTCCGGCGCCAGGAAGGCCGGCGTGCCGACGATCACGCGGGCGTCGGTCACCGTGCCCTCGCCGACCGCCCGGGCGATGCCGAAGTCGGTGATCTTCGCGATGCCGTCCTCGGCCAGCAGGACGTTGAACGTCGTGACGTCCCGGTGGACGATGCCCTCCGCGTGCGCCGCCGCCAGCGCGGAGGCGACCTGCCTGCCCACGGCCGCGACCACGCCCGGCGGCAGCGCGCCCCGTTCGGCGATCAGCGCCGCGAGGCTGCGGGAGGGCAGGTACTCCAGCACCAGACAGGGCGTGCCGTCGTGCTCGACGACCTCGTAGACGCGGATCGCGTGCGGGTGCCGCAGCCGGCCGGCGACCCGGCCCTCGCGCAGCATCTGCGCCACCGCGTCCGGGGACCGCCGGTCCGTGGTGAGCAGCTTGACCGCGACCGCGCGGTCGCGCTGCTCGTCGCGCGCCTGCCAGACCACCCCCATGGATCCCTGCCCGATCAGCGACACCAGCCGGTACCGCCCGGCAACGACCTCACCCTCTACTGGCACAGGCCGACGCTACTTGGCCGGGCGGACCGTCAGCCACCTCCGACGCCGCGCGGGCTGCGGCGGGAGCACGGTCAGACGCGCTCGACGGCGTCGGCCTGCGGGCCCCGGTCGCTCTGCCGGATGCGGAAGCGCACCCGGTCACCGGGCACCAGGGGCTCGCTGCCGGAGACCACCGAGACGTGCACGAACAGGTCCGGCCCGCCCGCGTCGGGGGTGATGAACCCGAAGCCGCGGTCGCCGTCGTAGCGGGCCACCGTGCCGTCGCCGGCCCTGGCCGCGGGACGGGCGGCCGAACGGCTCGGGGCCGCGGCGGCCTCCACCGGCTCGCCGGGGGCCACGAACCGCACCTCACGCGCCTGACGCCCCTGGTCCACGGTGACCGCGGTGAACGAGACCCGGTCACCCTCGACCGGCAGGTACCGGTCGTCGACCAGGGCGCGCTCGTGCAGGAAGACGTCGCCCGCCCCGTCGTCGGCGGCCACGAAGCCGAACGACTTCTCCTCGTCGAACCACAGCACGGAGCCGTCGGCGCCGTCACCGGCCGCGGCCAGCGGGGCGCGGCGGACACCGGCGTCGAAGCTCAGCGGCACCACGTGCTGGGCCTGCGGCCCCTTCTCCCCTGCGACGACGACGAAGGCCACCCGCTGCTCGGCAGCGAGAACGCCGCCGGTGACGATGGCCGAGGAGTGCACGAACACCTCCGGGCCCCCGCCGTCCGGCGCGGCGAACCCGTAGCCCTTGGCAGGCTCGTACCAGGAGACGGTGGCGAGCACGCCCAGGGCCGCGTCCGGCCCGACGTCCCCGGTGACGGCGACGTGCAGCGCCTGCGGGCCGCGCGGTCCCTCGCCGGTCTCGAACTCCACCGTCTGGCCCTCCCGCAACGCCTTGGCCGGGCCCTCGCCCTGCACCTGCGAGACGTGCACGAAGATGTCGTCACCGCCGTCGTCGGGGGCGAGGAAGCCGAAGCCGCGCTCGAGGTCGTACCAGCGGACGGTTCCCTGCTGCAAGATGCACTCCTGGTCTCACGGTTGATCGGGAGTCCAGTGTCCCAGGCGCCGCGCGCACATCGTGATCCCGACGCGCGGCAGGTCCACTCTGCGGCAGGCGGGTCAGGTCCGGCGCGCGGTCAACTGGGCGCTGATCTGGGCGAACCGCCGGTCGAGCGGCGCCTCCTGGGCGCTGTCGAGGCGGTGCAGGACTCGCACGAGCGGTGCGCACTCGGCCATGCGCCTGCCCGCGAGCTCCGCCGCGTCGACGACGTGCGGGAACGGCGCGAGCAACGGGTGGTCCGCGGTGAGCCGTTCGCCGCCTGTGCGGGGCAGGAACACCTGCGACAGGGGGTCCGCCATGCCGTCCAGCACGACGAGTGTGTCCTCGGTCCGCCGCCGGGAGACGAGGAAGTCCAGCTCCCGCGCCAGCCCCGGCGTGAGCTCCGCCGCCCAGACGACGACCTGGTCGGCGACCGAGAGCAACGTCGAGACGGTGTCGAACCATGTCTCGTCCGGCAGGTAGAGCTTGACCGGCGCGGTGAACTGGCCCCAGTCGTGGCCCAGTTCCAGCTCGGCCGCGGTCGTGCTGGCCACCAGGACCAGCGGCACCGAGACGGCGAGCTCCCTCAGCGCGGGCCCGGCACCGCTCAGGTTGATCACCTGGACGTGGTCGGCCGGGTCGTCGCGGTCCTGCCTGAACGAGGTGGTGCCGGACCGTTCGGTGAGCTCGAAGTTGCGCAGCAGCACCACGAACGGCTCGCCGGAGCACAGCCAGCTCCGCACCGCGTCCGCGGACTTGCGGTGCTCGGCCTGGGCGCGGCGGACCAGACCGCGCATCTGGTTGCGCGGCGCGCCTGCCCGCAACCAGGACACGAACCCACGTGCGGAGAACCGCTGCCGCCGGTCCCAGTGCCGTTGCCGTTCGAGGTAGTCGAGCTTCAGCTGCGGCTCACCGAGGTGGAACCGGTCCAGCACCCCGATGGCGTGCCGGGCCCGCAGGAGCCACACGTCGACGTCCTCGGACGAACCCGGTGGGTCGGCCGCGAACGCCTCGGTGATCGCGGTGAACAGCCGGCGCGCCGCGGGTTCGCGGTCGGCTTGGAGCAGCACGAGCGCCTCGTTGCCCATCCCGTGCGCCCACCACCCGCGCAGTTCGGGGTCCGTGGCGCCGCGGCACCGGCCGGCGAGCTCGCGCCACAGCGAGGCGAGCTTCTCGATCGCGGCGCGGTCCACCGCGGCGTGCCGGCCGCTCAGCTGCGCGAGGCTCGACAGCGCACGGCACACCGCTCGCTCCACCCGCACGTCGTCGGGCATGCGGACGGCGTCGACCACGTCGCGCAACACCCGCACCGCATGGGCGTTGGTCTCCCGGTCGACAGCCCACGTGAGGGACGTGTCGGTCAACGCCATGACCGTGCGCGACACGACATCCCCGTCGGGTTCGCGCGCGATGTGCCGGGCCAGCCAACCCAGCAGCAGAAACCCGTCGGCGGCGCGTCCCCGTGCCGACAGCTCCGCCGCCGCCTCGAACGTCACGAACGCGAAGGTGTCCGGATCGCCGTACCCCGAGACGGTCGTGAAGTACCAGCTCCGGAACCTCTCGTCGCCGGCTCGTCCGACCTCCTGCCGCAGCGCGTCCCACCTCGCGAGCGCGGCCGCCGCGACCTCCGCCGCAGTGAACGCGTCCTCCCCCATCGCCACACCACCCCCGTGGTCATCCTTTCCCAACACCGTTGAAGAAGGAACCACCGCCGTGGCGTCGGGGTCAGCGCAGGAAGTCGGCCAGGCCTTCCAGGTCGTCGGTGTTGACGTGGTCGACGTCGGCCGCGACGAGCTCCCGCCAGACCGCGTCCCGCTCGGGCCCCGGCACGTCCGGGGTGGCCCAGAACCGCACCCGCTGCCCGGCGCGGTGCGCGGTCCGCACGATCGACCGCAGCTCGGCTCGCTCGTCCGCGGGCATCGGGCCGGCGCCGGTCCACGAGAACAGCTTCGTCCAGTTGTCGGACACCAGCGGGGTCAGTCGCGCGTCCGAGCCCGGTCCCAGGTCGCTCGTGTCGGCGATCCGGCCGTCGTAGAAGGCGACCCTCGTGCGTTGTGCCTGCATCGTGGCGCGCGGCCGGTTCCCGGACACGACTGCGGTCACCGGACCGTGCCACACCCGTCCGAGCGTGTACCTGGTCCACAGGAACGCGTACTTGGGGCTGCGCAGGAGCTCGTCCAGCGCGGCATAGGTCGACTCGCCCTCGGTCTTGATGTCGATCAGGAGCTGGAAGTCGCGGAAGCCGTGGTAGACGCCGTGGTTGCGCAGAACCCTGTCCCGCAACGGGTCCAGGTACAGCGACCGCAACGTGCGGGACGGGTCGAGGTCCTCCGGGTCGTGCGCGACGAGCAGCTCGCCGCCGACCAGGTAGATGTCGGCCTCCACGCTGGTGAAGCCCTCCGCCAGCGCGTCGAAGAGCGGGCGGGTGTGCTCGTAGTCGTTGTGCGCGTGGGCCCGGGCCAGCGGACGGACGCGGTCGTGGTCCGGCGCGGCGGTGGCGGGTGCGGCACCGGCGACCAGGCCGAGAACGGCGAGCAAGAGCAGCAGGGAGCGACGCACAGTGGTACCTCCGAAGTCAGGGCGCCGCCACGGTAGAGCACGGAGTGGAACCCGACGTGAACATCCGCACGGCTTCCCGTGGCCTTCGGGGTGACGGCAGTCAGTCCCGCGCGCTGGCGCCGGGCCCAGGGGCGGCTTGGATGTCGCCGAGGCTGTGCACGGGATGGTCGTGGGCGCAGCGGATCTCGGTCCGGATGGGCGCGCCGCAGCCGTGGTGGGTGAGCACGACGGTGGGTCCGCCGGGAGCAGGGAGCCAGCGGTCGGCCCAGTTCAGCAGGCTGATGATCGCGGTGGCCAGGTCCCGTCCCTTGTCGGTGAGGCGGTATTCGTGGCGCCCGCGTGATCCGGTGTCGTGGTAGGCGACCTTGGTCAGGATGCCCTGGTCGGCCAGGTCGCGCAGGCGTGCGGACAGCACGCCCGGCGTCAGGCCCGTATGGCGGCGGAAGTCGTCGAAGCGCCGGGTGCCGTAGAACGCCTCCCGCACGACCTGTCCCGCGCTGCGCGGTACGAGCACGTCGAGCGCTCGTTGCACGGAGTCCGGTTCCAGGAGCCACGCGTCGCGGTCCCACACGGGGTCCGCGGCCTCGGTCGGGTCGTGCGCGCGGGGCTGCTGCATGCGCGCACTGTGTCACATGCCCCCGCACCCGGCGTTCGGTAGAGCCGCTGTCGTGTGGTGTGCCGGGATGGTCCGCTACCGTGCTGAGTATGGTTTACGGTACTCAGCCGGTGCGGCGGTTCGTGGCGCTCGGCGACAGCCTCACCGAAGGGGTCGGCGACCCGCGGCTCGACGGCACGCTGCGCGGCTGGGCCGACGTCCTGGCCGGCGAGCTCGACCACGCGTGGCCCGGACTGCGGTACGACAACCTCGCCGTCCGCGGATGGCACGCCCAGCACGTCCTGCAGCACCAGCTGGAGCAGGCACTGCGGCTCAAACCGGACCTGGCGAGCGTCATGGTCGGCGCCAACGACGCGTTCGACCGGCACGGGTTCGACGGCGCCGCGGTGGGCCGCGTGCTGCGGCAGACGGTCGCGGCCCTGTCCGACTCCGGCGCGCGGGTGGTCATGGCGACGCTGCCCGACATCACCCGCCGCTGGCCAGGACCCGCACGCCTGCACCAGGCGACGCGCTCGCGGTTCCAGCTCGTCAACGACCACGTGCGCACGATCGCGGCCGAGCACGACGCGATCATGCACGACCTGTGGCACGACGAACGCACCCACGCGCCGCGGATGTGGTCCATCGACCGCGTCCACCCCGGCACGCACGGGCACGCCGGCATCGCGCACAGCTTCGCCGAGTTGATCCTCGGCCACGCCCGCTCCCCCTGGACCCCGGCGGGACCGGCGGTGACCGCGGCGCAGCGGCTGGCCGAGATCCGTTCGCTCTACACCATTCTGCGAACCGACCGCGGCCTGCCGCTGCCCACCCAGCTCCCCCGCGGGCCGTGGAACCTCACCCGGACCGGAAC
>NZ_DASVFL010000011.1:0-23695 GCF_036380075.1 Lentzea sp.
CCCGCCCGTCTCCGCACCGATCCCGGTGAGGTCGACGGTCAACGGCACGGTGCCGCCCCGCGCGGCCGTGGTGAGGACCCGCCGCAACGACGGGCAGGCCTCCACGGGCACGTTCCCGCGCACCACCGCCACAACGCCGGAGGAGGTCTCGTGGACCCGCACGTCGCAGTCGGACGGGGCGCGGGTCGCGGGCACCGCCGGTGCCGGGGCACGGCGCAGGTGCACGGTCGTGCCCTTCGCGCTGCGGTCTATCTCGACGGAGTCCACGCTCTCCCGCATGAGCAGCAGCCCACGTCCCCGCGTGGTCAGCGCGGGAGGCGGTACGCGCCACCGGCCGTGGTCGGTCACGTCGACCTCGACGGAACCGTCGTGGCCGAGCTGGGCGCGCACTTCCACGGTTCCCCGCGCGGGACCGGGATAAGCGTGTTCGACGGAGTTGTTCACCGCTTCACTGACGGCGAGAACGAGGTCGCTCGCCTCGTCGTCACCGAAGCCGCTGTCCTGCAGCCATTCGCGGAGCTGGTGCCGCACGGGCGCCACCTCCTGCGCTTCTGCCGGGAAGCGGAGGTCCAGGAAGTCCTCGTGCACCAGCACAGCACTCCTCCCGGTGGTCCTTCTGGCTTCCAGAAGGTGATTTCCCTGGGCGTCGCACTAATACACGTGTGAAATGAGATCAATTCGGGTACGGCAATGACGTGCCGGCCTTCAGCAGAACGGACTACGAGGTGGGTGTGACGCAATTGTCAGGGGTCGAACTGCGGATGGCCGCGGATCCCACGCAGCTGTCGATCGTACGAGCGGTCGCGGCGGACATCGCGATGCGGCAGGACTTCGACCTCGACTCGATCGAGGACCTGAAGCTCGCCGTCGACGAGACGTGCTCGACGTTGATCACGCTGGCGGCGCAGGACGCCGTGCTCAGCTGCCACTTCGACGTGGACGACCGCGGCGCGGTCCTCGTGTCGGCGCACGTCGCCACGAAGGCGGCGGCGGGACCGGACGAGAACAGCTTCGGCTGGCGGGTGCTGACGGCGCTCGTCGACTCCGTGCGGACCAGGGTCGAGGAGACCGAAGGGTCCGTGGTCCACATCGGCCTCGTGAAGTCCACGGCAGGGGCGGTGGATGCGTGACCGGGGCGGAAGAGACGACCACGACGACGAAGCCGGGCGAAGAGACCGAGGCCGCTGAGGCCGAGGGCACCGAGACCGACGCCACCGAAGCCGCGGCCACCGAGGCCGAGGCCGTCGAAGCGGTCGAGGAGACGCGGAGCTCGGGCAAGGGCGGTGACTACGACCACCTGGCCCCGCTGTTCGCGGAGCTGGCGGGCACGCCGGCCGGTCCGAAGCGGGAGACGTTGCGGGACAGGCTCGTCACCGAGCACCTGCCGGTCGCCCAGCACATCGCGCGCCGCTTCGGGCACCGCGGTGAGCCGCACGAGGACCTGGTGCAGGTCGCGACCGTCGGTCTGATCAACGCGGTCGACCGCTTCGACCCGGAGCGCGGCAGCGACTTCCTGTCGTTCGCGGTGCCGACGATCATGGGTGAGGTCCGGAAGTACTTCCGGGACTCCAGCTGGTCGGTGCGGATGCCGAGGCGGCTCAAGGAGCTGCACCTGGCGATCAACGCGGGCACCTCACGCCTGTCGCAGTCGCTGGGCCGCGCGCCCACCCCGTCGGAGCTGGCGGAGCACCTGGGCATGTCCCGCGAGGAGATCCACGAGGGTCTCGCGGCGGGCAACGCCTACCAGAGCGCGTCCCTGGACGACATGCTGATGTCGGAGGACTCGTCGATCTCGCTGGGCAGCACGATCGGCGAGGAAGACCCCGAGATCGCCATGATCGAGCAGCGCGAGGCGCTGCACCCGCTCCTGCAGAAGCTGCCGGAGCGGGAACGCAAGATCGTGATCATGAGGTTCTTCGGCAACATGACGCAGACGCAGATCGCGCAGAAGGTCGGGATCTCGCAGATGCACGTCTCCCGCCTCCTGGCGAAGACGTTGCGTCAGCTGCGGGACGTGCTGGAGGAGTAGGAGCGGAGACGGCGCCGGGCCGCGTTGATGATCTGGCGCCGTTCGTCCTCCCCCATGCCGCCCCACACGCCGTACGGCTCCTGGGCCTCGAGCGCGTGGGCGCGGCACTGCGCGAGCACGGGGCAGGTGCCGCAGATCGCCTTGGCCTTCTCCTCCCGCGCAGCCCGCGCGTAGCCGCGTTCGTTGTCGGGGTGGAAGAAGACAGCGCTGTTCTGGCCTCGGCACAGTCCTGTCATCTGCCAGTCCCACACGTCGGTGACCGGCTTGGGCAGACGGGTGGTGCAGGTCATCGCGACTCCCTAACTGGGGCGGAAAGAGTTGCGATCACTGCGTACCTCTGCTTGAGCAGGGATAAACCTGCTACAGCCTTTCGGGTGCGCCGATTCCCAGCAGGGAAAGCCCCAGCGTGAGCACGCGTGAGGTGAGCGTGAGCAGGTGCAGTCGCGAGTCCTGCAACTCGCGGGTCTCCGCCGTCGCCACCGGGCAGTGGTTGTAGAACGCCGAGAACGCCGTGGCCGTCTCGAACAGGTAGTTCGTGATCTTGTGCGGCGCGAGCTCGTCCACGGCGGCCTGGAACGCGGTGGGCAGCTGCAACAGCTTCAGCGCCAGGTCCCGCTCCGCGTCCTCCCGCAGCACCAGCGGGGCGTCCGCGGGGGCCTCCCTGCCGACCTTGCGCAGGATCGACAGGATCCGGGCGTTCGCGTACTGGACGTACACCGACGTGTCGCCCGTGGTCGCGAGCATCTTCTCCCAGGTGAAGACGTAGTCCTTCTCCCGGTCGTTGGACAGGTCCGCGTACTTGACCGCGCCGAGGCCGATCGTGCGGGCGAGCGCCTCCTTCTCGGCACCCTCCACTTCGGACGTCTCCGGCATGACCTTGTACGAGTTCTCGACGGCCTCGGTCAGCAGGTCGATCAGCTTGATCGTGCCGCCGGCCCTGGTGCGGATGGTCTTGCCGTCGGCGCCGAGGATCGTGCCGAAGCCCGTGTGGACGGCGGTGTGCGCGTCGTCGAGCCAGCCGGCCTGCCGGGAGGTGGCGAAGACCATCTGGAAGTGCTGGGCCTGCGGCGCCCCGACGACGTAGATCAGGTCGTCGACCTTGCGCTCGCGCACCCAGTACCGCACGGTCGCGAAGTCGGTGGTGGCGTAGCCGTAGCCGCCGTCGCTCTTGCGGACGATCAGCGGCAGCCGGTCGCCCTCGCGGCCCTTGAAGCCGGGCGGGAACACGCAGAGCGCGCCGTCGCTGGTCTCGACGAGCCCCTTCTGCTGGAGCTCGGTGATCGTGTCCGCGAGGTACGGGTTGTAGAAGCTCTCGCCGTAGTTGTCCTCGGTCCTCAGGCCGATCTCGAGCATCTCGTAGACCTGGTTGAAGTGCCGCTGCGACTCCCCCACCAGCTCGTGCCACAGCGCGAGGGTGGCCTCGTCGCCGCCCTGCAGCAACACGACCCGCCGCCGCGCGCGGTCGGCGAAGCCGGGTTCGTTGTCGAACTTCTGCCGGGCCTGCTGGTAGAACGCGTTGAGGTCGCTGATCTCGTGGTCGGCGCCGTGGCCGAGGTCCGTCAGGTGCTCGATGAGCATGCCGAAGGGCGTGCCCCAGTCACCGAGGTGGTTGTGCGGGATCACCTCGTGGCCGGCGAAGGACAGCAGCCGGCAGAACGCGTCGCCGATGATCGTCGACCGCAGGTGGCCGACGTGCATCTCCTTGGCCACGTTGGGGCTGCTGTAGTCGATCGCGATCCGGCGGGGCTCCTCGGTGGCGGGCACGCCGAGCCGCTCGTCGCCGAGCAGCTTCGCGGTCTCCTCCTCCAGCCACTCGCGCCGGAGCCTCAGGTTGATGAAGCCGGGGCCGGCGATCTCGGACGTCTCGACCGCGTCGGCGGCGTCGAGGTGCTCCACGATCAGTGCCGCGACCTCGCGCGGGTTGCGGCCGACCTTCTTGGCGAGGCTCATGGCCACGTTGCACTGGTAGTCGGCACCGTCCCGGTTGGACGGGCGGATCAGCGCTTCCTCCGGGGTGATGTCGACGTCCAGAGCGGCGCGCAACGCGGCCGCGACCCGCTGGCCCAGTTCGAGCCCGACATCTCCACGCAGCACTGAACACACCTTTCACCCGCGGCTTGTTCAGCTCAGTATTTCACCCGGCGCCAAACCGATCCCCGTCCACCCGCACCGGGGAGGTCACCACCGGCCGAGCAGCAACGCGCCGCCGCCGACGAGCGCGGCGAGGCTCACCGCGCCGAACAGCGCGACCCATCCCAGCGCGGGCACGCCGGTGAGCCACGCCAGCTGGTCGGCGTCGGAGCCGGGCGCCTGCCGCCGCCACCGCTTGACCTGCAGCTCCCACACCGGCCGCACCCCGCCCAGCAACAGGAACCACGCGAACACGTACGCGGCGGCGTCCCGGACCTCCGGGGTCGCGTAGAAGGAGACGTAGAAGAAGATCCCGCCGGTGACGATGATCGACAGGATGCCGAAGAAGTTCCGGATCATGACCAGCATCGCGGCGAGGAAGCCGATGCTGATCCACAGCATCAGCTGGATCTGCTCGGTCGTGATGAGCACCGCGGCGCCGAACCCGAGCAGCGACGGCGCGACGTAGCCCGCCAGCGCGGTGAGCACCATGCCCGGACCACGGGGCTTCCCGCGCGACACGGTGAGGCCGCTGGTGTCGGAGTGGAGCTTGATGCCGCGCAGCCGCCGCCCGGTGAGGACGGCGAACAGCGCGTGGCCGCCTTCGTGGGCGATGGTGATGACGTTGCGGGTGACCCGCCAGATCCCGTGCACCGCGACCGCCAGGAACGCGGCCAGCGCGGTCCCCCAGGTGATCAGGACCTCGTGGGACAGCAGATCGGAAGGCATCGGGACATCGAAACAGACGCGCCGTGAGAGCTACATCCAGGGCTCTCACGGCGCGTCTTCGCCGGACAGGGGGACCATCCGGGACCGGACAGGGGGGAGTGTCCGGACAACTAGTGCTTGATCTTGTCCTTGCTCACGCGCTCGGTCTTGGGGTCGACCACGGCGTGCTCCTTGGTGATCGGCTGCGTGTTCGCGACCGGGGTGACGGCGGGCTCGACCCGCTCGTCGCGCACCCGCTCGTCGCGGAACGCCTCCGAACGCGGCTCCGGCACGACCGGCTCCTCCTCCTCGATCAGCTTGCGGCGCGCGGGCATCACCGCGAGCAGCAGGCCGAAGACCGCGAGGCCGAGGTGCAGCCAGTTGTCGTTGGTGTTGACCGCCAGCGGGTTGCCGTACTGCTCGGCCGGGTTCTGGGCGAGGATCCCCGTGATCATGAGGTCCCACACGAAGAGCGCCGCGAAGCCAGCGAACAGCAGCCAGCCGTACAGCCGGGCGAGGCCCGACCCGAGAGCCATGAGCAGCCCGAGCACGCCGATGGCCACCATCACCAGGTTGTGCAGCGGGTTCACCGAGAACCCGAGCACGTAGGACTGGGCGGCCCAGTCGCCGACCCCGGTGCGGGTGAAACCCACGACGCCGAACACGATGAACGCGATACCGGCCAGTCCGGCCAGCAGCTGCACCGGTTGCAGACCGGCGACCTTGACAGTGACGCGGTGGGTCATGTCGCCCTCCAGGCTCCGTTCTTGTGGTCGCCCGGTTACCCCGCGTCCCCGTCGCGCAAACCGCACGGCCCGGTGACGGGCACGGTGACGGGCACGCTCAGACGGCGCCCTTGCGGCCGATGCCCGCGTACGCGCCGGGCACCACGCAGGCCGCCTCGATGGACAGGCCCTCCATCAGCTGCTCGACCGGCGCCGGGTGCGACACGACGAGGAACCCGCCCGCGGGCAGCGCGTGCCGGTAGCGGCGCACGACGCGGCCGGGACCGGTGGCGTCGTCGACGTACCGCAGGACGTCGACCATCAGCACCGCGTACGGCTCGCGCAGGTCCAGGTGGGACAGCACGCCGGGATGCCGCAGCACCTGTTCGGGCCGGCGCAGGTCCGCCTCCACCGCGCACGCCCGCGGTTCGCCGCGCAGCAGCCCGCGGCCGAACGCCACGGTCACCGGGTCGGAGTCCACGTAGACGACGCGCGCCTCCGGCAGCGTCTGGTGGGCCGAACCGCACGTCGGGATGCCCGCGCCGAGGTCGAGGAACTGGCGCACGCCCGCCTCCCAGCAGTGCCGGACGGCGTGGCGCAGGAAGGTCCGGTGCGCGCGGGTGAGCAGCGGCAGCTCGGGGTCGATCCGGACCGCCTGCTTGGCGAACGCCCGGTCGGCGGCGTAGTTGTGCGCGCCGCCGAGGTAGAAGTCGTGGATCCGCGCGGCGTTGGGCCGACGTACGTCGACCTCGTAGCGTGCGAAGGCGGGGACCGCGGCCATTCGCAGAGCGTAACTGGCGCCTAGACCATTCGGGCGAAGTTTTCGAAGATTCTTTGGGTCCGTCTGACATGGACACCTCTGCGGGAGGGCCCGGTCCACCCCACTGAGACCGGGCCACGTAGCGCGTACGGGGATCGAACCCGTGTTTCCGGAGTGAGAATCCGGTGTCCTCACCACTGGACGAACACGCCGAGGACGAGCATTCACGAAGAAATGCTCGCAGAGAACAGGAGAAAATGAACTAGCAGGTCACAGCCTGGAGGGCGCTCCGGCCCATTCCTCTGCGGTAATCATGGAACAATGATGGCCGGACAACGGCGGGGGCCGCAAAGGAATTAATCGAGCCGGGCCGGCGCGAACCGCGGCGAGGCACGCGCGTCCGCTGTTCCAAGATCGCGGCCGAGCGGCCGTCCGGCGTGCGAGATCCGCTGTCTTGGGCACCGAACTCCTGTGGCAGCGTTCGCGCGTGGCTCACCACCTCGTGAGCCTGCTGGCGTGGAGGAGGGTCTGTGACCGCGCGCAACGGCGGTGACGTCGTCGTCGAGACGCTGGAGGCGCTCGGCGCGAGCACCGTGTTCGGCATCCCCGGACAGCACGCACTCGGCCTGTTCGACGCGCTGCGCCGTTCGGGGCTGCGGTACGTCGGGTCGCGGACCGAGCTCAACGCCGCGTTCGCCGCGGACGGGCACGCGCGGACCACCGGTTCCGTGACGCCGCTGCTGGTCTCGACGGGTCCCGGTGCCTTGCAGACGCTGGCGGGACTGCAGGAGTCCGCCACGTCCTCGGCGCCGGTGCTCGGGATCTCGTCGCAGGTCCCGTCGGCGGGGCTGGGCGGGGTGCGCGGCGGGTACCTGCACGAGCTGCCCGACCAGCTGGCGTCGTTCCGCGGGGTGGTGAAGCACGCGCGGCTCGTCCGGCAGGTGTCGCAGATCCCGCCGGCGCTGGCCGAGGCGTGGGAGGTCGCGCTGACCGCGCCGTTCGGGCCGGTGTGGGTGGAGATCCCGCAGGACGTGCTGCTGGCGCCCGCGTCCGTGCCGCCGGTGACGTCGGTGCCGTGGTCGGCGCGCCCGCTGCCGCCGCGCGCCGAGCTGGTGGCCGAAGCCGTGCGGCTGCTGGACTCCGCCTCGCGGCCGGTGGTCCTGGCCGGTGGTGGCGCCTCCCCCGGCGAGCTGCTGGAGCTGGCCGAGAAGCTGCGGGCGCCGGTGGTGACGACGTTCGGCGGCAAGGGCCGGTTCCCGTGGGACCACCCGCTGTCCGCGCGGGCGTGGCTGGAGGACTGGCACACCACGGAGTTCCTGGCCGACGCGGACGTGCTGCTGGTCGTGGGGTCCGGGCTGGGCGAGCTGTCGAGCAACTACCGGACGTTCCGGCCGCGCGGCGCGGTGGTCCAGGTCGAGGCCGACCTCGGCAAGCTGGAGTCGAACTACCCGGCGCTCGGCATCCACGCCGACGCCCGGCTCGCCCTGCGCGCGCTGGCGTCCGGGGTGGCGGCCCGCGCCGCCGACGGGGTCGCGGAAGGGCGCGTGCGGGAGCTGCTGGACCGGGTGCGGGAGCGGTTCGCCGGGCAGGAGCGCGACCTGGAGTGGCAGGTGCTGTCCGCGCTGCGCTCGGCGGTGCCCGACGGCACACCCACCTGCTGGGACATGACGATCCTCGCCTACTGGGCCTGGTCGGCGTGGGACCCGCGCGGTGGCGCGCAGTTCTCGGCCCAGGGCGCCGGTGGTCTCGGCTACGGCTTCCCGGCGGCGCTGGGGGTGGCGGCGGCCTCCGGCGGGCCGGTGCTCGCGGTGTCCGGCGACGGCGGCGCGATGTACGGGATCTCCGAGCTGGCGACGGCCGCCCAGCACGGGTCGCGGGTCGTGTGGCTGATCGTCGACGACGGCGGCTACGGCATCCTGCGCGAGTACATGACCGACGCGTTCGGCGAGGCCACCGGCACCGAGCTCGCGCGTCCCGACTTCGTGGCGCTCGCGGCGGCGTTCGGGGTGCCCGCCACGCGCAGCACGCCCGAGTCGCTGCACGACGACCTCGTCGCGGCGTTCGCCTCCGACGGCCCGCACGTCGTGGTGCTGCCCGCCGTGCTGCGCATGTTCGCCCCCACGCACCTGGAGCACCTGTGATCGTCGCGAACTTCGTCAACGGCACCGCGGTCTCCGCCACCGGGACGTCCCCGCTGGTCGACCCGGTGACCGGTGCCGAGTTCGGTCGTGCCGTCGTCTCGCGGTCCGCCGAGGTCGACGCCGCCGTCCTGGCCGCCTCCGAGGCGTTCGGGACGTGGTCGCGCACCACTCCCGGCGAGCGCCAGCTGGCGTTGCTGAAGCTCGCGGACCTGGTCGAGGCCCGTGCGGCCGAACTCGCCGACGCGGAGGTCCGGGAGACCGGCAAGATCCGTTCGGTCGTGCTGGCGGAGGAGATTCCCCAGTGCGTGGACCAGATCCGGTTCTTCGCCGGTGCCGCCCGCGCCCTCGGCGGCGCCGCGGCGGGTGAGTACGTCCCCGGCCACACGTCGTTCCAGCGGCGCGAGGCGGTCGGGGTGATCGCGCAGATCACGCCGTGGAACTACCCGCTGATGATGGCCGTGTGGAAGATCGCCCCGGCGCTGGCCGCGGGCAACACGGTCGTGCTGAAGCCCGCCGGCACCACGCCGTCGTCGTCGGTGCTGCTGGCGTCGCTGGCCGCGTCGGTGCTGCCCGCCGGGGTGTTCAACGTCGTGCTGGGCGACCGCGACACCGGCCGGCTGCTCGCCGAACACCCGGTGCCCGCCATGGTGTCGCTGACCGGCTCGACCCGGGCCGGCGTCGAGGTGGCCCGCGCGGCCGCCGCGACCGTGAAGCGCACGCACCTCGAACTCGGTGGCAACGCA
Organism: Lentzea sp.; assembly: GCF_036380075.1. Classification (NCBI taxonomy): domain Bacteria; kingdom Bacillati; phylum Actinomycetota; class Actinomycetes; order Pseudonocardiales; family Pseudonocardiaceae; genus Lentzea; species Lentzea sp. The sequence goes on from NZ_DASVFL010000011.1 coordinate 9,237, forward strand.
CCGGTTCTGGTGTTCGACGACGTGGACGTGCCCGCGGCGGCGTCGGGGATCGTCGGCGCCGCTTTCTACAACGCGGGCCAGGACTGCACGGCCGCCACCCGCGTGCTCGTGCACTCGGCCGTGCACGACGAGTTCGTCGCCGCGCTGGTGGAGGCGGCCTCCGCGTGCGTTCCCGGGGTGGACTACGGGCCGTTGAACAGCCAGGCCCAGCTCTCGCGCGTGCTCGGCCTGCTGTCGCGCACCCCCGGAACCGTCCACTGTGGAGGCAAGCGGCACGGCTCGGCCGGTTTCTTCCTGGAACCCACCGTGGTCTCCGGCCTGGACCAGTCCGCGGAGCTCGTGCAGGAGGAGGCGTTCGCACCGGTGATCACCGTGCAGTCGTTCGACTCCGACGACGAGGCGGTGGCTCTGGCCAACGGTGTCCCGCAGGGCCTGGCGTCGTCGATCTGGTCCCGTGACACCGCCCGGGTCGCCTCGATCTCGGCCCGGCTCGACTTCGGCGTGGTGTGGGTCAACACGCACGGCCTGGTCGCGTCGGAGATGCCGCACGGCGGTTTCGGCGCGTCGGGCTACGGCAAGGACCTGTCACTGCACGGCCTGGAGGACTACACGCGCGTCAAGCACGTGATGATCGCGCACTGAGCATCGCCCGGTACGGCATCGGGTAGTGCAGCAGGCTCGCCGGCACGCACGCCGACATGACCCGGATGGCCCGGACCCACCGCCCGAGCCTGCGCTCGTCGCGGTCCGTCCATTCCAGACCAAGCTTGTCCCGCAACGCCGGCGGCAACGTCCCGACGGCGAAGTCCGGCAGCACCCGCGCCGCGACGGGCCGCACCAGCGGCCACAACGCCCTGGGCACGTGCTCCCCGCCCGGCGCCCGCCCGGACCGCAGCTCGAACGCCTCCAGCAGCCCCTCGACCCCGTCGGTGGGCTGGAGCTGCGTGGCCACGACGTCGTCGAGGTACTCCCGCAACGCCGCGAGGTCACCCGGCATGTCCCGGATGCCGAGCGTCCGCCCGGTGTCGCGCCACTCCCGGTACAACCGCTGCTCGTGGATCGCGGGCAGCGGCGGCCGCAGCAACCGGTAGGCCGTGAGCAACGAGTCGAAGCTGGTGGCGTGCACCCACCGGAACAGCTCCTCACCGGCCCCGGGAATGCGCGCGTGCCCCTCGACCAGCCGCCGGGCCTCCCCCGCCGCCACCCGTTCCCCGCCGAACAACCGCAGCTGCGACGACGTGATCGTCCTGGTCAGCCGAGCGAACGGGTCAGCCCGGTACCCGTCGCGCACCGCGGCGGCGATCACCGGGTGCGCCACCTGCATCAGCACGGCCCGCCCCAGCACCACCAGCTCGAAGCGCGTGTACCAGCCGAGCCGCCACGTCACCGAATCGGGTCCCAGCGTCACGCTCTTGATCATCCCGCGCGGCCCGCCCGCGCTGAAGGTCCTTACCCCGAAGGTGTTAGGCCTGTGCGTCTCGCGTCCCGGCCGAGCAGGCCCGACGCCGGCACGGCGTCGCCCGGTCGCTTGACCTCCAGTTAGGTGGAGTTCATAGCGTCACCGGCATGTTCGCGATTCGGCAGTACGAGTTCGGCCCGGCGGAGAACCTGCGCTTCGAGGAGGTCCCCGACCCGGAGCCCGCCGCGGGGCAGGTCCGCGTCACGGTGGCCGCGGCCGGTGTCCACCTCGTCGACACCACCATCCGCAAGGGCGCGTTCGGGCCCGTCGAGTTCCCCATGACGCCGGGGCGGGAGGTCGCCGGGGTGGTCACGGCGCTCGGGCCGGACGTGGAGCCCGAGTGGCTCGGGCGCCGGGTCGTCGCGCACCTCGGGCAGGCCAACGGCGGGTATGCCGAGCTCGCGGTCGCCGGCGTCGGTGCGTTGCACGCGGTGCCGGACGACGTGTCGTTCGAGGCGGCGGTCGCGATGATCGGCACCGGTCGCACGGTGGTCGCGGTGCTGGACCGGGCTGCGCTCACCGCGGACGACGTGGTGCTGGTGACGTCGGCGGCCGGGGGCATGGGGACGTTGTTCGTGCAGGAGGCGCGCAACGTCGGGGCTCGGGTCATCGGGCTGGCCGGTGGCGGGAAGCTCGGTCATGTCAGGGACAACGGTGCTGATGCCGCCATCGACTACACGCGGCCGGACTGGGCGGACGGGGTCGAGGGCGTGACCGTGGTGCTCGACGGCGTCGGCGGCGAGGTGGGAGCTCGGGCGCTGCGGACGCTGGGGCCCGGCGGGCGGCAGGTCATCTACGGCTGGGCGTCCGGCACGATGACGCCGATCAGCACGGAGGCGTTGTTCTCCGGCAGTCTCACCGCGACTGTCGCGTTGGGACCCGGCATGATGCGGCGCGGTCTGCGGTCGCTGGAGGAGGAGTCGCTGGCGGGGCTGGCGAGCGGGCGGTTCACGCCGCTGGTCACCGCGCCGTTCGCGCTGAAGGACGCCGCGCGGGCGCACGAGGCGCTGGAATCCCGTGCGGCGGTGGGAAAAGTGGTGCTCAAGCCGTGAAAGGAGGGGCCGCCCCCGCAAGGACGGCCCCTCCCCTCCGGTCACGCCTGGACCGGCACCTCGACGAACTTCTTGCCCGCGAAGTTCTCGACCACCACGGACTTGACGTCCTTGGGGTCGACCAACGCGGAACCGTCCAGGTTCGTGCCCTCGGCGGCGCCCTTCTTGGACACCACCCAGGAACCCGCCTCCTGGCGGCTGCCGTCCTTCGCCACGACGAAGATCCGGCACTTCTCGCCCTCGGGGATACCGCTGATCGCCATGTTCGTCCGCACCCAGCCCGCGGCGGGGACGACCTTCACGGTCATCGACGCCTTGGTGGTGGGATCGGTGAACGTGGCGAGCTTGGTGCCCGCCGGGTCCGGTGCCACCGTCGGGGTGGGAAGGGCCACGGTCGCATCGGGCGAGGTGGCCTTACCGACGAAGACTCCGGCGCCCAGCACGAGTGCGGCGACGACCGCCGCCGCGGCACCGAGCGCGAACTGACGACGTCGGGCGACGCCGCCTCGTTCGGCGCGCACCTGGCGCAAGGTGCGCTGCAACAACAGGTCGCCGCCCTCGGGCGGCCCGTCCAGCATGGCCTCCGGCGGCACCTCGCCGAGGAAGGCCTCCATGTCGCGGAGCTCGCCGAGCTCCCGCGCGCACTCCGGGCAGGACGCCAGGTGCTCGTCCATCTGACGCACCTCCTGCTCGTCCAGCGCCCCGAGGACGTAGGCACCGAGCAGTTGCGGGTCGTGCTGCGTGGTCATCCGGCCACCCCCTTCAGTGCGACCTTCTGACCGCCGAAGGTCTCCCTCAAGGCTCGCAACGCGTAATACGATCTCGATTTCACCGTGCCCGGTGGCACGCCCAGCGCCTCCGCCGCCTCCGACACGCTGCGGCCGCGGAAGTAGATCTCCATCAGCACGTCCCGGTGGTCGGACGAGAGCCTGTCGAGCGCCTCCAGCACCACGACCGAGTCGACCACCTGGTCCGCGTGGTCGCGCTCGATCGGCGGCGTCGTCGGCGACTCCGCCACCTCCTGCGGACGCGCCGCCTTCGCGCGCACCCGGTCCGTGACGATGTTGCGCGCCACGGTCAACAGCCAGCCGCGCACCGATCCCTTGCCGTTCACGAGGGCGTCGGGGTGGCGCCACGCCCGGACGAGGGTCTCCTGGACCACGTCCTCGGCAGCCGCCCGATCACCGGTCAACCGCGTCGCGTAGGCCAGCAGAGCCCGACCGTGCTCCTCGTAGAGCGATCGGATCAGCGCCTCGTCGGCCGCGGTCTCCCGTTTCCGGGAGAACAAAGCCGCCATCCACCCACTCCTCCCCGCCCGCGAACACCTCGTGCGGGCGTCCTGTTCAAGACCTCAGCCGTCACACGAGCGGAGGCGGGTCCTGGTTCAACGAATGACTCAAAAGAATCGGGGCATGTTAGCGGGCACCGTTGAGGTGCCCGGTGACCTCGCTCATCAACGCCTCCGGCATGACGTTGACGAACATCGCGTGGTCGGTCGCCGGGTCGCGCAGCTCCTCGGCGAAGCTGTCGATCGCGAACGGCCGGCCCTGCGGGACGTCGTACCCCACGGTGACGCGCAGCCGCGGGACGGGGAACGTCTTCGGCGGGCAGGCGCCACCCGCCAGTGCGAACACCACGTGCGTGCGGTGCGAGGCGCTGTCGGTGTTGTTGCCGTCCCAGCAGCTGCCGAAGTCGTAGGTGCGCAACGTGGTCGCGCTTCCGCACAGCGGGTACTTCGTCGTGTAGCGGCCGGGCTTGTCGGAACAGCCCCACCTCGCCCGCGTGTTCGGCCCGTAGCCGCTGGTGAACGCCGCCGGGTCACCGGTGATCAGGCGCAGGAACCGCGGCATCGGCAGCACGGCGCTCACCGGGCTGCCCGCGTACCGGATCTCCACGCTCTTCGGTTTCAGCACCTCGCCGACGTTGCCGTGCAGACCACCGCCGTCGGCGTGCGCGTCCGGTCCCGTGCCGTCGGTCAGGCGCAGCACCGGCCAGTAGTAGGTGGAGAGGTCGTTCTTCTCGCACGTCGTGGTGGCGGCCGCGAGAGAGTCGTTCGTCGAACGCGCGTCAGCCGACTTGTTGCCCACGTACTCATGAGTGTGATGAGCGCCGAACGGGATACCTGGCGAGACGACCGGGTTGTCGGCGTTGAGGTGGCGTTCGTCGTTCGTCCCGCACTGGACGACGACGCTCGGCACCTCCGGTTCGTCCACGACCTGGTCGAGCTCGGTGACGTACCGGTCGGCGTCCGCCGTGCCGGTCAGCACGACGACGGAGGCGACCAGCACCAGTACCGCGACCGCCGCCACTGCGACGGTCACCGGTTTGTTCCGGACCACGGCTACAGCTTGCCAATCGGAGTCGTCGGAGCGACAGGCGGCACTCCTCGGCCCCCAGGACCACCTGTCCGACTTCTCCTACGCGCACCACCCGCAAGGGGTTCAGCGGCGCGTCTCAACAGGCGTCAGGGGGAACACGCCCGTGTTCCCCCTGACGCCTGTCGGCCGGATACCTCTAGTTCGCGGTCACCAGCGGTCGGCGGTCGTGGTTCACGACGCTGACCCCGGCGACGTCCCCCGCCCGCACCATCGCGGACCCGGACAGCGTCACCTCCCCCGCGTGCGCCCTCCACGACCCCGCGGTGAAGCTCCTCCCGTCCCTCGTGTGCACGACCAGCCAGCAGGCTTCCCCGTCCCGCACGCCGTCGACGGTGGCGACGAGGCGCAGCCCGCCCTCGGTGTCGGTCACCTGCACGGCCATGTGCGCGCCCTCCGCCGAGGTCCCCTGCAAGACCTCGCCGGTGTCGCCCACCCCCAGTCCCTGGCCCACCCACACGCCGCCGGCGAGCACGCCGGCGGCCACGAAGGCCGATGTCACGGCCGTCAGGCGCCCACGGCGTCGCACGGCCTGGTGTCTCTCCTCGCGGACCGTGCCCAGCGTGCGCTGCAGCAGGTGGTCCGCGTTCGGTGGAGGCCCGTCGAGCGCGGCCTCCGGCGGCAGTTCTTCCATCAGCATGTCGTTCTCGTTCAACTCGTTGGTGCCCAGGACGTTCGGTGCCTTGCGCTGGCGGACGCGGCAATGGACACGATCACGCGGAACGAACCACTCAACATTTCTCCTACTCCAGTCCCGCGCACAGCGGTGACCAACACCTTCAAAACGAGCCTGCGAGGGAGTTGGTTCAAACCGGATACATGGAGTTTTCGCCCGCCTGACGAGACGGTTGACCTGGAGATCTCGCAGCTCCTAGGCTCTCATATATGATGTATGACCGGTTGGCGGCTCCTCCCGCGTCACGCACGGACTTTGTTCTGGAATCGATCAAAGAAGCGATTCTCAACGGAAAACTGAAGCCCGGTCAGGCGCTCGTGGAAACGGATCTCGCGGCCGCGCTCGAGGTCTCGAAGACCCCGGTGCGCGAGGCGCTCAAGACGCTCGCCGGGTCCGGGCTCGTTCTGATGAGCCCCTACAAGGGCGCGTCGGTGCGCGCGGTCGACGCCGCGATGGCCGCGTCCGTCTACGACGTGCGCATGCTGGTGGAGCCCGAGGCGTTGCGGCGCGCCGTCCTGCGGAAGGCCGACTTCGGCGAGGCCGGGCAGGCGCTGGAGGACGTCGGCGACCTGGCGCGCCGCAGCCTCGCCAACCGCCGGTTCTACCGCGCCCTCTACGCCGGGTGCGGCAACCCGTTGCTGGTCGAGATCCTCGACGGGCTGCGCGACCAGGCCGCACTGGTCACCGTCGCCGGGTGGGGCATCTGCCCGACCTGGGACGACGAGGCCGCCGAGCACCGCGCGATCCTCGCCGCCGCCGTCGAGGGCAGGGCCGACCTCGCGTTCGAGCTGCTGCGCGGCCACATCAGGACGTTCGCCGACCGAGTCACCCGGGAGCTCCCCGATGTCGTTCGATGACCTCTCCGACCAGCTGGCGTCCGTCGTCGCGATCACCGTCACGCCGTTCGACGCCGGCGGCGCGATCGACGAGAAGAAGTACGCGGCGGTCGTCGGCCGGATGGTGGACGGCGGCATCTCCGTCGTCACGCCCAACGGCAACACCGGCGAGTTCTACGCGCTGTCGGCCGCCGAGACCGAGCGCGCGCTGCGGATCACCGTGGACGCCGTCGGGGACCGTGCCGCGGTCGTCGCCGGCGTCGGGCACGACGTCGCCACCGCCACCGTGGCCGCGCGCGCCGCGGACCGGGCGGGAGCGCGGGGCATCATGATCCACCAGCCGGTGCACCCGTACGTGTCGCCGGACGGGTGGGTCGACTACCACCGGGCGGTCGCGTCCTCGGTGCCCGAGCTGAGCGTGGTCCTCTACGTCCGCACCCCGCGAATCGGCGGCGCGCAGATCGCGGCGCTGGCGGACGCCTGCCCGAACGTCGTCGGCGTGAAGTACGCGGTGCCGGACCCGGTGCGGTTCGCCTCCGTCGCGCGGGACGCGGGGCTGGAACGGCTGACGTGGGTCGCGGGGCTCGCCGAGCTGTCGGCGCCGGGCTACTTCGCCGTCGGGGCGACCGGGTTCACGTCCGGGCTCGCGAACGTGGCACCGCAGCTGTCGGTGCAGATGTTCAACGCGCTCAAGGCGGGCGAGTTCGGCGCGGCGATGGAGCTCTGGGAGTTCGTCCGCGGGTTCGAGGAGCTGCGGGCGGCGAACGAGTCGGCGGACAACGTCTCCGTGGTGAAGGAAGCGCTGGCACAGCTCGGTTTGTGCCGGCGGGACGTGCGCCCGCCCGCGACCGTTCTCACCGAGACGGGCCGGACCGCCGTCGGCGTGCTGCTGAGCTCGTGGGGCCTGCTGTGACGCTGCGCAGCGGCGAGTGGTTCGACGGCGACGGGCTGCGGGCGTTCTCGCACAACGCCCGCATGCGGCAGCTCGGCGTGAACGCCGACGAACACCTCGGCAAGCCCGTCATCGCGATCCTGAACACGTGGAGCGGCATCAACCCGTGCCACATGCACCTGCGCGAACGGGCCCAGCAGGTCGAGCGCGGGGTCTGGCAGGCCGGCGGGTTCCCCCTGGAGTTCCCGGTTTCGACGCTGTCGGAGACCTACCAGAAGCCGACGCCCATGCTGTACCGGAACATGCTGTCGATGGAGACCGAGGAGATCCTCCGCTCCTACCCCGTCGACGGCTGCGTCCTGATGGGCGGCTGCGACAAGACGACACCCGCGCTGCTCATGGGCGCCGCCTCCGCCGGGCTGCCCACGGTGTTCGTGCCGGCCGGGCCGATGCTGCGCGGGCACTGGCGGGGCGAGAAGCTCGCGTCCGGCACGGACATGTGGCGTTTCTGGGACGAGAAGCGGGCGGGCACGATCACGTCCCGCGACTGGACGGAGATCCAGGAGGGCCTCGCCCGCTCCCCCGGCACGTGCATGACGATGGGCACCGCGTCGACGATGACCGCGGCCGCCGAGGCGCTGGGGCTGACCCTGCCCGGCGCGTCGTCGATCCCGGCGGTCGACTCGGCGCACCACCGGATGGCGGCGGCGTCGGGCGCGCGGGTCGTCGAGATGGTGCGCGAGGGGCTGACGATCGGGGACGTGCTGTCGCGCGAGGCCTACGAGGACGCGATCCGGACCGTGCTGGCGCTGGGCGGCTCGACCAACTCGTGCATCCACCTGATCGCGATGGCCGGGCGGTCGCAGATCCCGTTGTCCCTCAACGACTTCGACGCGCTCTCGCGCGAAGTCCCGGTGCTGGCGTCGGTCCAGCCCGCCGGCGAGCACCTGATGGAGGACTTCTACTACGCGGGTGGGTTGCGCGGGTTGCAGTCGCGGTTGCGCGACTCGCTTCACCTCGACCGCGTCACGGTGACCGGGCGGACATTCGGCGAGGACCTCGACGGGGCCGAGGTGCACGACCCGTCGGTGATCAGGACGCTCGACGACCCGGTGTCCCCGGAGGGCGGGCTGGCCGTGCTGCGGGGCAACCTGGCCCCGGACGGCGCGGTGATCAAGTACGTGGCGGCGGATCCCGCGCTGTGGCGGCACACCGGGCCCGCCGTGGTCTTCCACGGCTACGAGGACCTGCGGGCGCGGATCGACTCGCCCACGCTGGAGATCACGAAGGACTCGGTGGTCGTGCTGGCCGGCAGCGGTCCCAAGGGCGGGCCCGGCATGCCGGAGTACGGGATGCTGCCCATCCCGGACAGGCTGCTGCGCGAGGGCGTCCGGGACATGGTGCGCGTGTCGGACGCGCGGATGAGCGGAACCTCTTATGGCGCTTGCGTTCTGCATGTTGCACCGGAGGCGCACGTCGGCGGTCCGCTGGCGCTGGTGCGGGACGGCGACCTCGTGACGCTGGACGTCGAGGCGCGGGTTCTGCGGGTCGAGATCTCCGACGAGGAGATGGCACGGCGCCGCGCCGCGTGGACACCGCCGCCGCCGAAGTTCGAACGCGGGTACGGCGCCCTGTACTACGAGCACATCACGCAGGCCGACGAGGGCTGCGACTTCGAGTTCCTGGCCCGGCCGGGCCGCAACCCCGAGCCCGACGCGCACTAGTGGCCGGCCTCGCCTCTCTCGACCGGGCGTTGACACCCCACCGGTCATGATGGGACCAACGGCGACAGGGGTGAGGTACAAGTGGCAGTCACCATCCGCGACGTGGCACGCAGAGCGCACGTGTCGGTGGCCACCGTTTCGCGTGCGCTGACGTCGCCCGACCTGGTGCGGCCCGAGACGAGGTCGCGGGTGCTGGCCGCGGCGGGCGAGCTGGGCTACCAGCCCAACCGGGCCGCCCGCGGGTTGATCACGGGCAAGACCGGCAACATCGGCATCGTCGTGCCGGACCTCGACAACCCGTTCTTCACCGGTGTGCTGAAGGCGGTGCAGGCGCGGGCCGTGCAGGCCGACTACGCGGTGTTCGTGGCGGACAGCGACGAGGACCCGGTCGCCGAGGCGAAGCTCGTGCACGCGATGGCGAAGCAGGTCGACGGGGTCGTGCTGTGCGCGCCGGGGCTGGAGGACGCGCAGGTCCACGAGGTGGCCGGGGTGACGTCGCTGGTGCTGCTGAACCGGCGGCTGCCGGGGGTGCCCGCGGCGTTGATGGACTCGGCGGGCGGGATGCGGGCCGTCGTCGACCACCTCGTCGCATTGGGACACCGGCGGATCGCTTATCTCAACGGGCCTCGCACGTCCTGGTCCAACCAGGAGCGTCGGCGCGGGCTCCTGACCGCCGTGGCACGTCACGAGGTCGACCTCGTGGACCTCGGCCCGTTCGCGCCGCGCTACGAGGGCGGGCTGCAGGCGGCCGACCTGGCGGTGGCGGCGGACGTCACGGCGATCTTGGCCTACAACGACATCATGGCGCTCGGCGTGCTGGCGCGGTTGCGGGACCGCGGGATCCCGGTTCCCGGCGACGTGTCGGTGACGGGGTTCGACGACCTCACCTACGCGTCGTTGTGCTCGCCCGCGCTGACGACGGTCGCGATGCCGGTGGCGCAGGCGGGGCGCACGGCCGTGAACCTGTTGCTGGACCGCCTCGACTCCGACCACACCGGCGTTCCGCAGGTCGTCGCGGAGACGCAGCTCATCGTGCGCGGGACGACGGCTCCGCCCAGGCGGTGAACGCAAAGCGGCCCCGGCTGGGCGTCTGGGGGGAGTACGCCGTGAGCCGGGGCCGCGAAGCGGCTGGGCCCGAGGGGGGAGGGGCCTGGCGCCGCTTGGTGTCCCACTCTGCCCTGAGCGGACGGAAACCGCCAGGGTGGATGTACCTGTTTTTGGATTTCTCGTACGTACGGGTTACTCGTAGAGGCCTTCGTACAACCCGGAGTGAAGGCGGTGCACAACGTTGCGTTTGACCTTCAACGTCGGCGTGAGCTCACCTTCCTCCTGGGACAGATCCCTGGTGAGCAGCGCGAACTTCTTCACCTGGGAAACACTGGCGAAGTGCGAGTTCGCTTCGTCGACAACTTCCCGCACCAGCGCCACCACGTCCGGGTGACCCACCAAAGATTCGAGGTCGGACGGCAACCCGCGCTCCCGCGCCCACGGCAGGATCTCGTCCGCGTCCAGTGTGATCAGGGCCACGCAGTAGGGTTTGCGGTCGCCGAACATCACCGCGTGCGAGATCCAGCGCGACTGGCGCAGGACGTTCTCCACGTTGGCGGGCGCGATGTTCTTGCCGCCCGCGGTGATGATGATGTCCTTCTTGCGCCCCGTGATCGTCACGAAACCGTCCGCGTCGATCTCGCCGAGGTCGCCGGTGTGCAGCCAGCCGTCCCGGATCGCGGCGGCGGTCGCCTCGGGGTCGTTCCAGTAGCCCGCGAACACGTGCGGGCCGCGCATCAGCAGCTCGCCGTCCTCCGCCACCGCCACCTCCAGCCGCGCGATGCCGGACGCGCCGACAGAGCCGAGCTTGAAGCTGTCCACCGTGTTCAGGGTGCCGACGGCGGTGGACTCGGTCATGCCGTAGCCCTCCAGCACGGGCACGCCGGCCGCGTGGAAGAACTGCAGGACCTCGCGGGAGATCGGCGCCGCACCGGACAGCGCCTGCACGAGCCGGCCGCCGAACACGCCGCGCACCTTGGCGAACAGGGCGTCGACCTCCGCGAACGCCGCGGCCATGTCCGGCGGGACCGGTTCGCCCACGGCACGGCGGCGCCGCACCTCGAGTCCCAGGGTGATGGCGGCGCCCAACTGTTCGGGTGGGACGGCCGCCGTGACGAACGTGTAGATCTTCTCGAAGATCCGCGGCACCGAGGGCAGGAACGTCGGCCGCACCTCGGCCAGCTCCGGCACGATCGCCGCCATGTCGCCGCCGAAGTACGCCAGGGCACCACCTCGGTACATCGTCCCGAACACGACGATCTGCGCGAAGACGTGCGCCAGCGGCAGGAACAGGTAGACGGTGCCGGTCATCGCCTCGATGCGCGCCTCCTCCGCGAGGTGGCACAGCGCCACCCAGTTCGCGTTGGTCAGCACGCAGCCCTTGGGCGGCCCGGTCGTGCCCGAGGTGTAGATGATCAGGCCGGGGTCGTCGGGCCTGATGGCGGCGCGGCGGGCGTCGAGCTCGCCGGCCAGCGGTGACGTGCGGCCGGTGTCCCGCAGGGACGCCACGGTCGGCCGGATGCCGGCGGGGTCGATCGTGAAGACGTTGCGCAGCCCCGGAAGCCGCCCGGCGACGGCCTCGACCTTCGCGCACTGCGCCTCGTCCTCGGCGACCACCACGGCCGCGCCGGAGTCGCCGGCCACCCACGCGACCTCCTCCGGCGTGCTCGACGGGTAGACCGGCACGACGATGCCGCCCGCCGCGAGCACGGCCAGCTCGACCGCGGTCCACTCCGGACGGGTGTGCGCGAGCACGCAGACCCGGTCCCCCGGCTCCAGTCCGGCGTGGACGAACCCCGACGCGAGGTCCAGCACCAGCTCGGCCACCTCGGCGTAGGTCTGCTCCTGCCACGCACCGTCCCTCTTGAACCGCCACGCCACCGCGTCGCCGTACGACTGCTCCGCGAGGAACGGCAGGTCGGCGATGCGGCGGACGGCTCGCACCGCGGTCGGGCTGGTGGCTCCGGCGGTCATGGCGGCTCCTCGGCGCGTCGGAACGGACTCAGGCAGGCACCACCCGCACGCGGGTGCCGTTCAGCACGGCGGTGCCCGAGAGCGGGTCGAGGCGGAGGTCGTCGGTGAGGAGGTTGACGTTCACGCCGGCGTGCTCCCCGGCGACGGTCAGCCGCGTGCCGGGCTGGCCGTGGCCCCAGCCGTGCGGCATCGAGACGACGCCGGGCGCGATGGCGTCGGTGACCTCGACGAGCACCTCCACCTCGCCGACGCGCGAGGTGACCCGGGCGGTCGCGCCGTCGGTCAGGCCGATCCCGGCGGCGTCACCGGGGTTGACGAGCAGCGTGCACAACGGCTTGCCCTTCACCAGCGCGGGCACGTTGTGCATCCAGGAGTTGTTGGTGCGCAGGTGCCGGCGGCCGACGAGCACCATCCCCGTCTCGGGCGTCCGCAACGCGGCGAGCACGCGCGGCAGGTCGTCGACGATCGGCCGCGGCGTCAGCTCGACCTTGCCGGACGGCGTGCGCAGGATCTCCGGCAGGCGCGGGGTGAGCGGGCCGAGGTCGACGCCGTGCGGGTTGTCCAGCAGCTGCCGCAACGAGATCCCGTACGCGCCGGTGCGGAGCTTCAGGTCCAGCAGGCGTTCTTCGCGCGTCTCGCCCTCCGGTTCGAAGCCGGCGCCGTCGAGGAGCGCTTTGAGCTGGAGATCGGCGATGGCGTCGAGGTCCGCCGCGGGACCCAGGCCGCTGAAGATCGTCGTGAGCCGGAGGAAGATGTCGGCCTCGTCGACCCTGCCCTCCTCCAACGGGATCGCGGCGCGCGAGTACTTCGCGACGTTGCGCACGGAGTTGTTGAGGAACGCGATGTCGTAGTGGTCGCGGCGGGACGGGGGCGGCGTCGGCAGGATCACGTCCGCGTGCCGGGTGGTCTCGTTGAGGTACGGGTCGACGCTGACCATGAAGTCCAACGAGGACAGAGCCGCGTTCACGCGCGCCGAGTTCGGCAGCGACAGCGCCGGGTTGCCGCCGATCGTGACCAGCGCCCGCACCCGGCCCTCGCCGGGCGTCTCGATCTCGTCGGCCATCGTGACGGCCGGGAGCTCCCCCATCACCTCGGGGTGGCCCTGGACGCGGCTGTGCCAGCGGCCGGTCGTGAACCCCTTGCCGCGGCCAGGACCGCGCTTGCCGTGCGCGGGCAGCGGCCACATCGCGCCACCCGGCCGGTCGAGGTTGCCGGTGAGGACGTTGAGCACGTCCACCGCCCACGACGCGACCGTGCCGAACTCGACGGTCGTGGTGCCGATCCGCCCGTAGACGACCGCGCGTTCCGCCTCGGCGAGCTGCCTGGCCAGCGCGCGGATCGTGGCGGCGTCGACGCCGGTCCGTTCGGCGACGGCGTCCGGGCCGAACTCCTCGACGTGCGCGCGGATCACCGTGTGGTCGGTGACGTGGCCCGCGAGGTCCCTGAGATTGACGAGATCCTGCGCGAACAGCTCGTGGACGAGCGCCAGCAGCAGGAACACGTCCGTGCCCGGCCTGATCACGACGTGCTGGTCGGCGGCCTGGGCGGTGCGGCTGCGGCGCGGGTCGACCACGACGAACCTGCCGCCGCGCTTCTGGAGGTCCTTGAACCGGCCGGGCGCGTCCGGGACCGTCCACAGGCTGCCGTTGGAGGAGAACGGGTCCGCGCCCAGCACGAGCATGAAGTCGGTGCGGTCGATGTCGGGCACGGGGATCGAGAAGATCCCGCCGAACATGTAGCCGACCTGCACGTGCTTGGGCATCTGGTCGACGGTGCTGGCGGTGAAGACGTTGCGGCTGCCCAGCGCCTTGCGCAGCGGCCCGGCGTAGAGGCCGCCGGCGAGCGAGTGCACGACCGGGTTGCCGAGGTACAGGCCGACCGAGTTCCGGTCGGGGAACTCCTCCAGGCGTTCGTCGACGTACCGGAACGCCTCCTCCCAGGTGACCTCGTGGAACTCGCCGTCGCGCTTGACCAGCGGCGCGGAGAGGCGGTCCTGGTCGGCGTCGAGCGCGCCGAGCGAGGCGCCCTTGGGGCACAGAAAGCCCCGGCTGAACTCGTCCCGGCGGTCACCGCGGACCTTCGTGATGCGGTCGCCCTCGACCGTCAGCTCCAGCCCGCACGTCGCCTCGCACAGCGGGCAGGTCGTGAACACGGTCCTCATGCGTCTCCGATCACCGGCTTGTTACCAACGGGTACCCCTCCATGCCCGCCGGGCGCAAGCACCCGGCCGAAGTCGGGGCCGAACTCGTCGTCACCACGGGGTGAGTCCAGCCGGGTACGGCCGGTCACGAGGTATGGCGGTCGTGTGTGCACAGGTGCAGCATGTTGCGGTGAACGCCGCACTTCGCACCGTCGTCACGATCGTCGCGGTCGCGCTCGCCTACTACGCGACCGCGCAGGTCGGCCTCGTCCTGGCCCTGGTGG
>NZ_DASVFL010000012.1:0-30325 GCF_036380075.1 Lentzea sp.
AGCCGGTGAGGCAGCGCGTCGACCAGGGTGTCCGCCAGGTCCGGCAACACCCCGCGCTGGTCGCGGCCGGTGTGGCCGCGATCGCGTTGCTGCTGTGGAACCTGCGCCGCGGGCGCTGACCACCCGAGGGGCTCGCTGACAGTCGCGCGGCGGGGATGACCGTGGACGGTGTCCAAGACCCGTTCACGGTCCCCGGTGTCATGCCGGCACCCGGTTCCGCTCGGCGTCCCTGGGCGTGATCATCCAGTGGCTGAACGCGGCGTAGTGGCGTGCGAACTCCTGCGGCGTGGGGGAGTGCTCGACCGCGGCGGACAGCTCCGCGGCGCGGGCGTACCGAGGGATCCGGTCGGCCTCGTAGGCGGCCAGCGCACCCGCCACGTCGGCGGCGGTGCCGAGCAGGTGACCGAGCAGGGCGGCGTCCTCGATGCCCAGCGTCGCGCCGGCGGTGATGTGCGGTGACATCGCGTGCGCCGCGTCCCCCGCCAGCGCGACCCGTGCGGAGACCCAGTGCGGCAATGGCGGCACGAGCATGACCTGGTTGTGCAGGATCAGCTCCTCCAGTGTCGCACCGATCAGCCGGGCCAGCACCCCGTCCGGTTCCTCTTCCAGGTGGATGGCGCGTTCCAGCGCCTGCTGCTTGCGCGTGCCGGTCAGCGGCGGTGACTTGAACTGGTTCACCAGCCAGTAGACGCTCCCGTCGTGCGTGAGCACGTGGCCGCCGCGGCACCCGTCGGTGCCCAGGATGACGCGGTTGCCGGGCACCGCGATGCCGTCGGCGGGAACGACCGCGCGCCAGGCCTGGTGGCCGTGGTGTTCCTGCGCCCGGGTTTCCGGTACCAGTTGTGCCCGCACCGCCGAGTACGCGCCGTCCGCGCCGACGAGCACGTCCGCTTCCTCGGTGCTGCCGTCGCTCAACCGGACCGTGACGCCGCCGGCGTGCTCCTCGTACTCGTGGAAGCCGGTGCCGAGCCGGATGTTCTGGTGCCCCACCCGGCCGGCGAGCAGATCGGTCAGCTTCGCGCGGTGCACCAGGAGGTACCGGTGGTCCGCCGCGTCGAACTCCGGGGTCTCGAGGAGTTTCCCGGCGGGGTCGTGGAAGTGCATCTCGCTGGGTTTGCCGATGGCGCGCACCTGCTCGCCGATGCCGAGCGCGTCGAACACCGCCAGCGCGTTGGCCCAGAGCCCCAGCCCGGTTCCGGCCGCGCGGATCTCCGGGGCCTGTTCGCAGACCACCACCTCCACTCCGGCCCGGCGCAGGGCGATGCCCGTGGTCAGTCCCACGATGCCGCCACCGATCACCACAGCTCGCGTCATGTCCTTGCCCTCCAACGATTTCCACTTGCCTTCGACGGTAGGAGCGGCGGTCGATTAACTCCAGTGCAACCCCGGCAAGGGACAATTCCGGATGTGATAATCGGTGTGGACTACATCGATCTGAACCTGATCGAGGCGCTGGACGCGTTGCTCGCCGAGAACAGCGTCACCAAGGCCGCGGCCCGTCTGCACACCTCTGCCCCCGCCATGAGCCGGGCCCTGGGGCGGCTGCGGCGGACCTTCGACGACCCGCTGCTCGTGCGAGCCGGACGCGATCTCGTTCCCACGCCCCGCGCGCTGGAACTGCGCGGCGAGGTGCACGCGATCGCCAGCAGGGCCCGCGCGCTGTTCGCGCCCTCCGCGACCGCCGACCCGCGGACCGCGGTGCGCGTGTTCGACCTCCAGGTCACCGACATGCTGTCCACGACTTTCCTCCCGCGGCTCCTCGACGACCTGCGCGAGCAGGCCCCCGGCATCTCGCTGCGGCTGCGGCCGGAGAACCTCGAGGACACCCCCGCCCTGCGCGAGGGCCTGGTGGACCTGGAGATCGGCAGCATCCGCCCCGGCGACACCGAGGTCCACTCCGAGTCGCTCGTCACCGAGACACTGATCGGCGTGGTGCGGCCGGACCACCCGCTCGCGAAGGCGAGGAAGGTGACGCCGCGGCGGTTCGCCGACGCCGACCACGTCGTCGTGTCGCGGCGCGGCCGTGCACACGGCCCGATCGACGAGCAGCTCGCGGAGCTGGGACTGAGCCGGCGCGTGGCGGCCGTGGTGCCCACGTTCGCCAGCGCGTTGTTCCTCGCCTCCGAGACCGACGTCGTCTGCATCGCGCCCGCCGGGCTGGCGCGGCGCATGCTGGACGCGCTCGGGCTGCGCACGTTCCCGATCCCGGTGGAGCTGCCGTCCGTGACCGTCGGCATGGCCTGGCACCCGCGCAACCACCACGACCGCACGCACCAGCTGCTGCGCGAGCGGACCCGTCAGATCATGGCCGCCGTTGCCGGGAACGTGAGTCGATGACCTTCCAGCCGGCCGTGCGCTACCGCGGCCGCACGGCCGAGGCCGGGACGAACCCGCACGACTTCTTCCACACCTCGACGAGGTACCACTCGCCACCGGCCAGCGAGCCTCTGACCGTCAGGTCGTGGTCGCCGGCTTCGAGCGAGGTGCCCGCCGCGCCGATCCTGACCTTCCGCGCATCCGCGGCCGGTCGCTCCAGCGGAACCGCCGACTCGTCGACGGAGGGCGGGCGCTCCCGTGGAACCGGCGTGATCACCGCCGGTTCGGTGCATGCTTCGAAGACGAAGCCGTCGCAGAACTCGTAGTGCTTGAGCTCGAACCTGCCGTCGCGTAATGCGTAAATGGAGTACAAAGGCTCCCGGCTCACGGAGAGGTCACTGAAAATGATCTCCTTCGTACCGTCTTCCGCCGGACGCACCCGCGCTGTCGAGGTGCCCAGCAGTTCGAGCACCGCCTCGTACTGGCCTGGCGACACGGTGCGGTAGACGGACGACGTGCACCCTCCGGACCCGCAGAACTCCGCGGTCTCGTTGACGACGAAGAATTCCATCAGTCCGTCGTTGTCCAGATCGTCGACGCGAGTGATGTTCAGCTTGACCTCGCTGACGGGCAGGTCGACCGACTTCACCTCCTTGGTCATCCACTCGAGGAACTGAGCGCGTTGCTGCTCCGGGCTGCGTTTCTCGGCGTCCAGTTGACGTACGAGGGCCGTGCCCACCACAGCGCCGACGACCAGAGTCAGTGCGCACCACAGGGCGGTGAGCTGGCGTCGGTGGCGCACATGTCTGCGCCACAGCGCTTCGAACCCCACGCCGAGCACCACGGCAGCGACCTTGACCAGTTCGCGGCGGGTGAGCTTCCGATCACCCCGCACGTCCAGCCACAGCGGGTCCTCGACGTGGTCCAGCGCGGGTGGCAGCTCCGGTTCGGCGGACCGGTCCTCACCCGTGGCGACGATGACGAGGCGCTTCGGGTCGTGTCCGGCGAGGAAGTGTTCGACCTCGAGGTTCACGTAACGCGATCGCGCGGATGCCGGCGAGGCCGGCAGGACCATCGCGGGAGCCTCGTCGATGGCGGTGCGCAGGCGTTCGGCGAGTGGACCAGACACCTCCATCTCGTCGTCATCGCGGAAGACCGGACGCAGGCGCCGACCAGGCGGTCCTTGGGGATCGGCTGTTCGCCGCACGCGGCGCGGCACCACGAACCTCTCCAGCCGGCGGTGGAGCGCGACCGCCCGTGGCCGGTCCGACCACGAATACGACAGAAAAGCCCAGAAACGCACATGTACTCCTGTTCACGGAATCGGCCTCTGGCGGCAGCCGATTTCGTCACCGACTGGAATTGCATTCGTGTCGGCTGTTGTCGCGGGCAGGATGCGATGTTGCGCAAACACAATAGTTCGCTGTGCTCGTTTTTGTCTCTGGCGTGGTTCGGCGTGGAATTGATGCCGGAACAATGCGACTACCGTTCGTCCCAGGGAGAGGCGAACGACTCGTCCCAGTCGTCCTCCGCCGTCCGCTCACCGGGCGGCTTCGCGGTGGTTCCGAGGCCGCAGAGGCGCTTCGGTCCGGACGACGCCCCGCGGCTCGAACCCCTCCGGCCAGACCGTGGCGTCGTCGGCCACGGCTCCGGTGAGATCCGCGTGCGCGAGGTCCGCGCCGGTCAGGTCCGCCCCTCGCAGGTCCGCCTGGTTCAGGCGGCTGTGGTCGAGGTGCGCCTGCCGGAGGTCCGCCTTCGACAGGTCGGTGGCGCGCAGGTCGGTGTTGCTCGCGAAGGCGCCGGTGAGCACGGCGTCCCGCAGGTCGGCCTGGCGCAGGGTGGCGTCGACGAGCACGGCCTCGCGGAGGGTGACTCCGGACAGGTCCGCCTTCGACAGGTCGGCGCCGAACAGGACGGCGCCGTCGAGGTTCGCGAAGTGCAGGTCGACCTCGGCGAGGTTTGCGAACCGGAGGCGCACGTCGTGGAGCTGGGCCCGGTCGACGGTGAGCGTGCTGCCGGTCGGGTTCCGCCGTCCCAGGACGAGGAGTGCGACGTTGACGTCGATCTCGCGGGTGTCCGTGGTGGCGCGGTTCTTCACGAACAGGCACAGCACCTCCTCGACGGCCTGCCGGTCGCTCCTGGAGGTGCGGGCGATGCGTTCGAGCGCGTAGATCCCGCCGAGGCGGACGTCGAGGCTCGGGTCGCCGAGGTGGGTGATGGCGCTCGCGAACGCGCCGGTGACCTGCCCTGCGCGGTTCACCTGCAGTTGCCGCCAGGTCAGGACGGCGCCGACCACGACGACGAGTCCCCCGATCGCCTGGAGCAGGCCGGTGCGGATGTCATTGACCGCCTTGGCGCGGTCTCCGACCGGGGCGCCGGCGAGGTCCCAGTCGAGGAGGAGCCGGGGGAGGAGCAGGACGGACGCCAGGACCAGCGCCACGCCGACGACGGCGCCACCACGGGGCCACGGTGACGCGGACGGCTGCTCCAACCGACGCGGATGCCCTGGCAGCGGGGCGAACCGGTCCTCGAACCTCGCCATGACACCTCCGGTGCGGCACCCGGTCCGAACGGCAGCTGACCCCACATCACAGCACTGCCGGCGTCGGCCTGACCACCCTCCTGGCGTGCTCGGGAGAACGGATACGGCGCGGCTGTCGATCTGGCGCCCGCCGGGTTCGTCGTCAAGGATGAAGGCCACCCGCGGAGGGGCCCGCACCCGAAGGGCTGGAGCCATGGCGAAGTACATGATCCTCATCTACGGCGACGCCGAGCAGTGGGACGCGATGACCGCCGAGCAGTGGGACGCGCACAACGCCGGTCACGGGGCGTTCGTGGGCAAAGCCGGTGCCCGCGTCCTCGACGGCCGGCAGCTCGAGACGGCTCCCACAGCGACCTCGCTGCGCGCGGACGCGCACGGCCAGGTTCACGTCACCGACGGCCCGTTCCTGGAGACCAAGGAAGGGCTCGGCGGCTACTACCTGGTCGAGGCGGCCGACCTGGACGAAGTGCTGGAGCTGGCGAGGCTGTTGCCGGAGCTGAACTACACGCACAGCGGCCTGGAGATCCGGCCCGTGGTCGAGCGCGAGTGAGCGACGAGGTCGTCGCGGCGGTGGCGCAGGCCCACCGCCGCGACTGGGCGAAGGTGCTCAGCAGCACCGTCGCGCTGACCCGGGACCTCGACCTGGCCGAGGAGTGCGCTCAGGACGCGTTCGCGCAAGCGCTGGAGACGTGGGGCGAGAGGGGCGTCCCCGACCGGCCGGGCGCCTGGCTGACCACGACCGCCCGCAACCGGGCCCTCGACGTGCTGCGCCGGGAGTCGGTGTTCCGCCGCCGGATGCCCCTGCTGGTCGCGGACGAGACCGCGCCGGCGCCCGAGGAAGCCCTCGACGACGACCGGCTCCGGCTGATCTTCACGTGCACCCACCCCGCGCTGTCACCGGACGCGAGGGCGGCGCTGACGCTGCGCCTGGTCTGCGGCCTGTCCACGCCCGAGGTGGCCAGGGCGTTCCTGGTGCCGCCCGCCACCATGGCGGCCCGCATCACCAGGGCCAAGAAGAAGATCGCCGCGGCGCGCATCCCGTACCGGGTGCCGGGACCTGACCAGCTCGGGGAACGGGTCGGCGCCGTCCTGGAGGTCGTCCACCTCATCTTCACCACCGGTCACACCGCACCGCTCGGCGCCGACCTGGTACGCCGCGACCTGACCGGCAGCGCGATCCGCCTGGGCCGCCTGCTGCACCTGCTCATGCCGACCGATGCGGAGACCGGCGCCCTGCTCGCGCTGATGCTGCTGATCGCGGCACGCCAGGACACGCGGACGACCGCCTCCGGGCGCTTGGCGCTGCTGTCCGAACAGGACCGCTCGCGCTGGGACCGTCAGCTCATCGCCGAGGGCCAGTCGTTGCTGACCGAAGCCCTGCTGTGGCGGCCGCCGACCCGATACGCCCTGCAGGCCGCGATCGCCGCCCTGCACGCGGAGGCGCCGAGCTGGGACGACACCGACTGGACGGAGGTCGTCGACCTCTACGACCTGCTGCTCCGGCGGTGGCCGTCCCCGGTGGTCGAGCTCAACCGGGCCGTCGCGGTCGGCATGCGCGACGGGCCGCGGGCCGGACTCGACGCGCTGACGCCGTTGCTGGCCGAACCCGCGCTGGCCACCTACGGCTACCTCAGCGCCGCGCGTGCCGACTTCCTGCGACGGCTGGAAAACTGGCCGCAGGCCGCGACTGCCTACGAGGAGGCGCTGACCCTCACCGGCAACGACGTCGAACGCGCGTTCCTCGCCGAACGGCTGGTGGAGGTCTCGCGCCGCCGGTGACCGAAGCCAGCCGAAAGGCCATCTCCACGTGTAGGCGTAGGCATGTTCTGCCGATGCAACCCGTCGCCCGCGACAGCACGATGTCGGCGGGAGCGAGTTCTGCTAGGGTCGCTTATGTAAACGCAAACGTATACATAAGGAGGCGGCGGGTGAAGGACCTGGTTCTCAACAACGGCGTCGTCATGCCGGCGCTCGGCCTGGGGGTCTTCCAGAGTCCGCCCGAGCAGACCGCGGCGGCGGTCGAGGAGGCGCTGCGCGTCGGGTACCGGCACGTCGACACCGCCGCGGTCTACGGGAACGAGAAGGAGGTCGGCGAGGGCATCCGCCGCTCCGGGGTGCCCCGGGAGGAGATCTTCGTCGAGACGAAGGTCTGGCCGTCCGACTTCGGGTACGACGAGACCCTCCACGCGTTCGAGAAGAGCGCCCGCAAGCTGGGGGTGGAACAGATCGACCTGCTCCTGCTGCACCAGCCGGCGCCGCACCGGTTCGCGCGGACCGTCGACGCCTACCGGGCGCTCGAGACGCTGCTCGCGGACGGGATGGTCCGCGCTGTCGGGGTCAGCAACTTCACCGCGGCCCACCTGCGGCGGCTCGGCGAGGAGACGTCGGTGGTGCCCGCCGTCAACCAGGTCGAGCTGCACCCGTACTTCGCCGACCGCGAGACGCAGCAGGCCGACGCCGAGCTGGGGATCGTCACGCAGGCCTGGTCGCCGATCGGGGGCATCACCTTCTACCCCGGCTGGGGCGAGCAGCGCCGCAACGTCATGGAGGACCCCGCCCTCGTCGCCCTGGCCCGCGAGGTGGGCAGGTCGCCGGCCCAGGTCATGCTGAGGTGGCACCTCCAGCAGGGGCGTTCGGCGATCCCGAAGTCCACCGACCCCGGCCGTATCGCCGAGAACTTCGACGTCTTCGGCTTCGAGCTCGACGAACGGCAGCTCGCCCTGGTCGACGGGCTCGACACGGGCCGCCGCACCGGACCGGACCCGGACCGGTCGTCGCCGTCGCTGAACCTCGACTTGCCCATTCCCGAGCGGTGAACGAGCGTTCCCGGCAAGAGGAGAAGAGGAGAACCATGGGGTACATCACCGTCGGCCAGGAGAACTCGACGCCGATCGAGCTCTACTACGAGGACCACGGCGCGGGACAGGCCGTCGTGCTGATCCACGGCTACCCGCTCGACGGCAGCTCGTGGGAACGCCAGACGCGCGAGCTGCTGGACCTCGGCTACCGCGTCGTCACCTACGACCGCCGCGGCTTCGGCCGGTCCAGCAAGGTCACCACCGGCTACGACTACGACACCTTCGCGGCGGACCTCAACGTCATCCTCGAGACGCTGGACCTGCGGGACGTGGTCCTGGTCGGCTTCTCGATGGGCACCGGCGAGCTCGGCCGCTACACGAGGCTGTACGGGGCCGACCGCGTCGCCAAGTACGCGTTCCTCGCCTCGGTCGAGCCCGGGATGCTCGGGCAGGGCGTGCCGCAGTCGCAGTTCGACGGCATCGCCGCCACGGCCAAGGCCGACCGCTTCGCCTGGTTCACGAAGTTCTACCAGGACTTCTACAACCTCGACGACAACCTGGGCTCGCGCATCAGCCAGGAGGCCGTCACGGCGAGCTGGAACACCGCGGCCGGGAGCGCCCCGGTCGCCGCCTACGCCGTGGTGCCGTCCTGGATCGAGGACTTCACCGGCGACGTCGCCGCCGTGCAGGCCTCCGGCAAGCCCGCGCTCATCGCGCACGGCACCGCCGACAACATCCTGCCGATCGACGCCACCGGTCGCCCGTTCCACGCCGCGTTCCCCGAGGCGGAGTACGTCGAGATCGACGGCGCCCCGCACGGCATGCTGTGGACGCACGCCGAAGAGGTCAACGCGGTCCTGCTGCCCTTCATCCAGAAGTAGGCGGGCGCCGGGGGTGCCGGTGACGGCACCCCCGGCCACGCGCGGGGAAGGTCACGACACGGGGACTCCGCGAACACCCCGGACACCGGCTGCCACAATGGAGCAATGGCACTGGGTTACCTCTTCGCCGTGCTGGCGACCCTGGCGTCGGGCAGCGGGTCGATCCTGGAGTCCATAGGTGTCCGGCGTGCGGGCGCGTACGGCGGACGGTCTCACGATCTCATCGCTCTGCGGCGTCAGTGGCTGTACTTCCTCGGCCTCGGCGTGAACTTCCTGGGGTTCATCTGCGCCTCCGCGGCACTGCACCGGCTGCCGTTGTTCCTCGTCCAGTCGATGCTCGCCTTCAGCGTGGGCGTGACCGCTTTGATCAGTGCCCTGCTGGGAGCCCACCTGCGCGCGCAGGTGTGGGTCGCGCTGCTCGTCGGCGCGACCGGTCTGGTCCTGCTGGGAGTGTCGGCGGAGCCAGGCCCCGCTCATTCCCTGCCACCGCAGTGGCGGTGGCTCCTCGTGGCCACGGCGGTTCCGGTGGCGGCGATCGCCTTCTACGCGCGCCGCCACAACCACGTCTGGGCGACGGTGGCGCTGGCGTTCGGCTCCGGGGTCTCCTACAGCGTCGTCGGCATCTCGGCGCGGACGCTCGACCTGCCGGACGCCGCGTGGCGACTCGTCCTGGAGCCGGCGGCCTGGTCGATCGTCCTCAACGGGTGTGTCGCGGCGGCGCTGTTCGCGATGGCGTTGCAGAAGGGCGGGCCGACCGGCGTCACCGCGGTCATGTTCACCACCAACACGGCGCTGTCGTCGTTCGTCGGGCTGGTCTACCTCGACGACCGCGTCCGCGACGGGTTCGTGACCGCCGCGGGCATCGGGTTCGGCCTGGCGATCGCCGGAGCGGTCGCGGTCGCCCACTACTCGGCCGACTCCCGGCAGAAGAAGCCCGCGCCGGCCGCCGCCGACGAGGAGCGGGTGGACCACCGCGTGCCGGAGGAGCACGAAGCGGTCAAGAAGTGAGCTGGAAGGCGATGCCTCCCGGCGACGCGTGCGACCTGGTGGAGTTCTGGGAGGCGGAGTCGTGGCCGCTCACGCGTGACCAGGTGCGGCAGCGGGCCGTCGAGTGGTTCGGGTGGACCGTCGAGGTCGAGAAGGGCAAGTCCTACCTCATGAACACGGTCTCCGGGTTCACCGTCCCGGACGTGTCGACCATCGGCGCCGGGGACGACCTGTCGTACATCTCGTTCCGCATCTCCGACACGATCCGCGAGGTCACCTCGGCGTCGAGGAGGTTCCTCGGGGACGCCTTCGCCCTGGTGGTGCGCGAGGGGGAGACGCGCTGGGGAGTGCCGGCGATGCGCGACCTCGAGAGGTCTTCGTCCGCGACCTGGGACACGGCCTCCGGCGGCAGGATCTCGTTCAGGGGCTCCGCGAAGAGCGTCAGCGCGATGTTCGAGACCCCTCAGGGCGTCGAGCTCGACCGGAGGGCCGGACACCTGTGAACGACGACCGGACACCGGGGCGGTTCGTCCGCTACCACGGCGTCGACCACCGGCTGCGGGAGTCGTTCGGGAAGTGGTGGATCGAGGCGGACCACGCGGTCGACGAGTCGTTCGCCCCGCAGGGCCGCCGCCGCTTCGTCCGGCCGATCACGCACGACGACGTGCTGGACTGCTTCGACGTCGCCCGTCCCGGCACCTACCGCGGCCTGTCCGTCGAGCTCAACGGCAGGCCCACGGCGCACGGCCACTGGGTGACCGGGCACGGCCCCGAGGCCCAGGCGCAGGGGTTCCGGCGGGACGGCAACCGCGGACCGCTGCAGAAGCTGGTCGCCCTCGACGACCCCGAGCTGGAGTTCACCACCACGGTGACGCCGGTCCCGATGCCGTGGAAGATCGCGTACGACTGGGCGCAGTTCACCGAACGGCTCACGGACGCGTTGCGCGACGTGACCGACCACGTCTACCTCATCATCCACGCGGCGCAGGAGCCGAGGCGGTACGTGCAGTTCGCCGGCGCCCCCGACCGGCTCTACGCGGAGGCGCCGGGCACGGACGTCGTGGCGGACGCCGACGAGTTCCAGCTGAGCAGGTTCGAGTGGGCCGCGCCGGACGCCGGGCAACCCAACTGGTCGTGGTCGCTGCGGCGCCCCGCGCTCACGGAGGAGTTCGCCCGGCTGGCGGACCGCTGCGTCGTGGCGCTCCGCCAGGCCTACGGCATCGTCAGCCCCGACGAGCTCCGGTACCGGGCGTGGCAGGACCCGGAGGGAGCCCCGTCCGTCCCGGTGGAGTTCCCCGGACTCGGGTTCGGCCGCTCCACGTAGTCCCTAGTGGATGACGGCCCACGTCCGGGTGGCGGGGTCGATCAGCACCGGGAGCTGCTGCTCACCGTCGTAGCGGTGGCACCAGTGGCCCACCTCGAACCCTCCGTCGGGCACCGGGATCCACATCGTCAGCCGGTGCGAGGTGCTCTCGCCGTCGTCGTGCGCCTCGCTGTCGAGGACGTCGGCGAGCACCGTCTTGCCCGTGGCGCGCAACGCGGTGGTGTCCTTCGCGTTCTCCGTCGCCGAGGACCAGATCGCCATCAGGACGAACACGCCCACCAGGATGCCCAGCTCGCACAACGCGACGCCCCACCACGGCTGGTCCGACAGGGCGACCGCAACCGCGCCCGCCACGGCGCCGGCGATCGAGACCCCGGCGAGCACGCGCTGGACCACGGCCGAGCCGCGGCTGGTGAGGACGACTTCGGTGGGCCTCGTGGTCACGCCCCGATCCTAGGCAGTCCACGCCGCTTCGAAGGAGGTCTTTGCGGTACCTGCAACGCCAGGGACTCCCCGGACGTCCGTCACGCCTGTGCACTGTCGGCACACGCTTCCACGACCGAAGGAACGAACACCCATGGCGGACAGCCGGCTCACCACCCACGCAGGCCTCTTCGACCTGAGCGGGAAGCACGCACTCGTCACCGGCGGCACGAAGGGGATCGGGGTGATGATCGCCCGCGGCCTCCTGCAGGCGGGTGCGCGCGTCATCATCAGCTCCCGCGACGCGGACGCGTGCGCGGAGGCCCAGCGCGCGCTGTCCGAGTTCGGCGACGTCCGGGCTGTCCCCGCCGACCTGTCCCGGCACGACGAGTGCCGGCGCCTCGCCGCCCTCGTCGAGGCCGACTTCGAACGCCTGGACGTCCTCGTCAACAACGCGGGGGCGATGTGGCGCGAGCCGCTGGAGACGTTCCCGGACGAGGCCTGGGACTCGGTGCTCGACCTCAACCTCAAGGCGCCGTTCTGGCTGGTGCGGGCACTGCTCCCGGCACTGCGCAGGGCGGGCACCGCCGACGACCCCGCGCGGGTCGTCAACATCGGCAGCATCGCCGCCATCCACGTCGCCGCGTCGCCCAACTACTCCTACGCCGCCAGCAAAGCGGCTCTGCACCAGCTCACCAGGGTGCTCGCCAGGGAGCTGGGACCGCAGCACGTCGCGGTGAACGCGGTGGCGCCGGGACCGTTCCCGTCGCAGATGATGGCGTCCACGCTCGACGCTCTCGGCGACGCGATCGCGGCGAAGGCCCCGCTGCGCCGACTCGGCCGCGACGACGACATGGCGGGCACGGCGGTGTTCCTCGCCAGCCGGGCCGGGGCCTACCTCACGGGTGCGGTCATCCCGGTGGACGGCGGCATCGCGACGACCGCGTCGGGCACGTAGACCCTACCGGCCGGGGGCACCGGCAGTGCCTCCCTCCGTTCGCGGCCAGGGCCTACGGTGAAGCGGTGGCCACGACCGATCCGCGCACCGAGATCAAGGAGTTCCTGCGCTCCCGCCGCGCGCGGCTGACGCCCGAACGGGCCGGACTGCCCGCCTACGGCGGCAACCGCCGGGTCAAGGGTCTGCGGCGCGAAGAGGTGGCGCTGCTGGCGGGGGTGTCGGTGGACTACTACGTCCGCATGGAGCGCGGCAGCCTCGCCGGCGCCTCCGACGGTGTGCTCGATGCGCTGGCCTCGGCCCTGCAGCTCGACGAGGCCGAGCGCGAGCACCTGTTCCACCTCGCGCGCCAGTCCGGCGGCCGGCGCCGCCGGCGACCCGCCGTGACGGTGCGTCCGGCGTTGCAGCAGGTGCTCGACGCCCTCGCCGGCGCGCCGGCGTGGATCTGCAACGGCCGCTACGACGTGCTGCGCGCGAACCACCTGGCTCGCGCGCTGTTCGCACCGGTGCTGGCCGACGCGCGCCGGCCCGCGAACACCGCGCGGTTCGTGTACCTGGATCCGCGGGCCGCCGAGGAGTTCTTCGTCGACTACGACCGGATCGCTTGGGAGGTGGCCGCGAAGCTGCGCATGGAAGCCGGCCGCGACCCGCACGACGAGGAGCTGATCGCCCTGGTCGGTGAGCTGTCGACCCGCAGTGAGCTGTTCCGGCGGCGGTGGGCGTCCCAGGACGTCCGGCAGCACCGGTCAGGGCGCAAGCGCCTGCACCACCCGGTGGTGGGCCGGCTCGACCTGGACGTCGAGTCGATGGAGCTGAGCACCGATCCCGGTCTGCACCTCACCGTCTACACCGCCGCCACCGGCACGGCGGCCGCGGACGGCCTGGCCCTGCTGGCGTCATGGGCGGCCAGTCAGGACACGGCCCCGCGACGGTCGCGCAACGTCACGTAGCCGCCTGCGAGAACAGCCGCGACCACGGCTCCGGCGCTGTTGTTGAGAAGGTCCTGCGTCTCGCACAGTCCGCGTCCGACGAGCGGTTGCAGGACCTCGATCAGCGCGCTCGACGCCACCGCCGAGACCAGCACCGCGAGCGGCCGGCGCGTCGCGAGCACCGCGCACCACACCGGCGGCACGAACAGCAGCGCGTTGAACAGCTCCGACACCCCGTTCACCGAGAACCCGTTGAGGGCGCAGAACCGCGTGCCGACCAACGCCCAGCTCGGCTGCGACCGCGAGAACGTCAGGGCGAGCACGAGACCGAGGAAGATCCCGGCGAAGACGGAGGGAACCGGCCGCCACCCGAACCGCCGGGCCGCGAACCACGCGCCCGAACCCAGCACCACCGCTCCGGTCACCACGCCGATCGCGGTCAGCGGATCCGAGAACACGAAGACGACGGCGTCCAGCGCCCACCGCACCTGGTCCAGCACAGCTCAGACCCCCAACGGAAGCCGGGAGCCTACCGCCGCGGCACTAACCTGGTGCCGGTGGGCGATGCGTGGCAGGACTTCCGCCGAGAGGTGTTCGGAGATCCGTACCTGGTGTGGCACGAGGGTGCGGACCTCGACGCACTGGTCACGAGGCACCAGCGGGAACCGGAGCTCGTGGAGGCGGTGCTCCGCGCCGGAGTCCGCGGCGGCGACCACGTCGCGGTCGAGTCGCTGGGCGCCCTGGCCCGGTCGCACCGCGCGCCGTCGGACGCGGCCGGCCTGCTGCGGTCCGTTCTCCCGTCAGCGGCCGGCGTGTTCCGCGTGCGTGTCGCGCAGGTGCTGTGCGAGCTGACCGGCACCGACGACCCCGTGTCCGAGGTGGCCGCGGTGCTGGAGGGCTTCGGGCACTGGGGCGACCGGATCGCCGCGGCCATGGCGCTCCCGCTGCTTCCTCTCACCCCGCGGTCCCTGGCCGCGCTGCACCGCGGCGTGCTGGACCAGGAGTCGCTGGTGCGGCACCACAGTGCGAACGGCTTGCTGGCGCTGGCGGGCCGCAAGCGCGACATCGCGGACACCAGGGACTTCGCGCGGGTGACCGGCGAGGATCCGGTGGCGAGGCGCGCCGTCGCGGACGAGCTGCTGGGTGCCCTGGCCACTCGAACCGCCGGGGTCTACGGCGACCGGGGGAGCTTCGCCGTGGAGCTCGGGCCTGCCGACTTCTTCGTGCCGCACCACCGAGCCGCGCGGGTGTTCCTGGGAGGTGTCCGGCTGCGCGGTCCGGAGCGGCCGCACGTGCCGGCGCTGCGGAACCTCGGTGTGTACACCAGTCCTCTCACCTATCCGAACCTGCGCGCCACACTGGAACACCTGGGCTTCGTCGACCTGCCCGAGTTTGTGTCGTTGGACGGGCAGTGTGCGTCCACAGTGGACTCGGTGGTCGCGGCGCTCGACTTCGACCTGGACGTGTCGCGTTGGTGTGCAAAGGGTATCTTGATCGGAGATCGGTCGCTCTTCGCACTGGAAATCGGCCCGGCTGACCCGGATGGGTCACTGCGCACCTGCACGGTGTGGCTGGACGGCGCCATCGTCACGCCGTTCGACAACACGGCGTACGTGCCGCAGTTCGTGAACTCGCTCCGCGTGGACGTCGCCCGGTACCGGGCAGGGCGGTTGCCGCACTTCGCGCACTGGGGTCCCACCACCGACGACCTGGCTGCGGAGTGGGGACCGGACGGCGCTGTCGAGTACCGGTTGCGGTCACGGATCGACGGCGTCGATGACCGCGAGGGATCGGTGCGGCTGAGCGTCGACGAGGTCGTCGCCGTTCTGGAGGAGGCGATCGGTGTCCTGACAGCCGGGAGGTGATCTCCGCTCGTGATGTCCGAACCGGAACAGGCCGACGATCGGGAGATCGCTGACGTTCGCAACACGGCGAGTGGTGTTGCAGGGGCAGTGGTGCAGGCGGGAACGGTGCACGGTGGAGTTCACGTGCACTCGGTGGCGCCGGCGCCCGTGGTGCCACGCCAGCTGCCTGCCGCACCGGGAACGTTCGCCGGGCGGGCGGTGGAGCTCGCCGGACTGGACCGAGCGCTGACTCCCGCGACGCCGGGCACGACGGTGCTGGTCTCGGCGATCGGCGGGGCGGGCGGGATCGGCAAGACCTGGCTGGCGCTGGCGTGGGCACATCGCCACCTGGACCGGTTCCCCGACGGGCAGTTGTTCGTGGACCTGCACGGGTTCAGCCCCGCGCAGGAGCCGATGGCCTCTCCGGTGGCGGTGCGCGGCTTCCTCGACGCCCTCGGGGTCGAGCCCGGCCGGATCCCGGCCGACCTGGACGCGCAGGCCGCGCTGTTCCGCAGCCTCGTCGCGGGCCGCCGGATGCTGGTCGTGCTGGACAACGCCTCCACCGCCGACCAGGTCGTCCCGCTGCTGCCCGGCAGCCCGACCTGCACCGTGCTGGTCACCAGCCGCCACCGGCTCGCCTCTCTCATCGATCGGCACGGCGCCAGGCACCTGCCCGTGGACGTGCTGACCGGCGACGAGGCGCACGCTCTGCTTTCCGCACGGCTGGGAGCGGACCGCGTCGACGCCGAACCCGGCGCCGTCGCCGAGCTGGTCGCCCTGTGCGCGGGCCATCCGCTGGCCCTGTCCATCACCGCCCGCGCCGCGGCCACCGGCTCTGACCGCCCGCTCGCGGAGGTCGCCGCCGAGCTGCGCGAACTGGGCCTGGAGATGCTCGACCACGACACCGACCCGGCCGCCAGCCTGCCCGCTGTCCTCTCGTGGTCCGTGCGCCTGCTCACCGACCGGCACCGGACCGTGTTCGCACTGCTCGGCATCGCTCCCGGCCCCGACACCACCCCGGCCGCGGTGGCCGCCCTGTGCGGTCTGACTCCGGCCGAGACGCGCAAAGCGTTGGCAGCGCTGGAAGAAGCGTCGCTGATCGAACGCCGGCCGCACGGGCGGTACGCGATGCACGACCTGGTGCGCGCCTACGCCACCACGACAGCCCGTGACCTGCCCGACGACGTACGGGAAGCGGCTTTGGTGCGGGTGATGGACTTCCACGTGCACACCGCGCACGCCGCCGACCGCTTGCTGAACCCTCATCGCGAACTCGTCCGGCCACGGCTGACCGTGAACGGCGTCGGCCCGCACCCGCTGGCCGATGCCGCAGCCGCGGCAGCCTGGTTCCAGGCCGAGCACGCCACCCTGCTGGCCACCCAGCGTGCCGCCTCCACCCTCGGCGGCCACGCCGCCGTGTGGCACCTCGCCTGGGCCCTGGACACCTACCACCGCAGACGGGGGCATCGGCACGATGCGCTCACCACGTGGCGACTGGCGCTGGCGGCGAGCACCCACCTGCCCGCCCCCGCCATCCGCGTCCGCACGCACCGGAACCTCGGTCACGCGCACGCCCTGCTGGGCCGGCACGAGGAGGCGATCGAGAACCTGGACAGGGCTCTCGAACTGGCCGGCTGCCACCACGACCGCACCCAGCAGGCCTACACCAACCAAGCGCTCGGGGTCGCGTGGACGGCGCAGGGGGACCACCGGCGAGCCCTCGACCACGCCCGACGCGCCCTCGACCTCTACCGGGCCCTCGGCCTGGGCGTTCTGGAAGCCGACGCACTGAGCCAGGTGGGATGGTGCTCCGCGCGCCTGGGTGACTTCGGTCAGGCCCGCGGCCACTGCCAGGCCGCCCTCGAGCTGTTCCGCCTGCACGACGACCCGGCAGGTGAGGCAGCCGTCCTCGACAGCCTCGGACTCATCGCCCACCGCACCGGCGACCACCGGCAGGCGGTCGACCACTACCGCCAAGCCCTCGGGCTCTTCCGCTCCCTCGGCCACACCTACGGGATCGCGAACGTCCTCGACACGGTCGGTCATCCGCATGCCGCACTGGGACAGCTCGACCTCGCGCGCGAAACGTGGCGGAAGGCTCTGGAGCTGTACCGGGAACAGGGCCGTGACAGCGACGCCGAACGTGTGCGACGGCAGCTCGATGACCTCGGCTGACGCCGCCGGTCCGGGTAGGTCGCCCGTCTGGGCGCGGCGTGGGACGATCGGTCGCGTGGTCGATCCGGAGGATCCTGGTGTGGCTGCCGCGGAAGCGGGCCGGCGTGCCGGTGAACGCGCGGAGGACGCGCGCCGGTCGAAGCAACGGCTGGAGCGGAGAACCGAGGCAGACGACCCGGTCGCGGCGTCAGCCCGGCAGCGCGAGGACGCCGCGCGGGAACGGCTGCGGGAGTCCCTGCTGCGTTCGGCGCGGGCCCACGACCGCGCCGCCGAGCACCACGACGTCGCCGCACAGCAGGGCGGCGCGGCTGAGCCCGAGCACCGGGACAGGTCCGAGACGCACCGGGTGGACGCGGACCTCGACCGGCGGCGTGCGGCTGAGGAGCAGTGACCCGGCGGCCACTCGGCGCGCAGGAGTCGTTGACCCTGGTCACCGCCGTCACCACCGCGAAGGTGCCTCCGCGGCGGTGTAGGGCTTGCCCGGCAAGGCTTCCCCGGTGAGGAACGCGGCCACGGCATCGCCGGTCTCGGCCGGCTTGTCGGCGAGAACGGTGTGCCCGGCGCCGTCGACGGTCAGCATCGTCGCCTTGGGGAACGTGTCGCGGTACTCGCGGGTCACCTCCCACCGCAGGTAGTCGCACTGCGCTCGCAGCACCAGCAGCGGGGTGTCGTTGTGGCGCAAGGCGGGCCGGGGGTCGGCGGCCTTCGCTGCCGACGCGAGAGTGGCGACGTTGACCCAGAGGCTGTAGCCGGCGGTGGCGTCGGCGGGCCGTCGGGGCTTGGCGGCGGCGGGGCAACCGGCGCTCATGTCGAGGCTGTGCACGAACTGCTGGTAGAGCCCGTCCGCGGTGTCGGCGGGCATCAGGGTCCTGGCCGCGCGCAGACCGCCCGCCTGCGCCAGGAAGTACGTCGCCGCGAAGCGGGTGTGCTCCGCGAACCGGCTGGCCTGGTCGCTGTGGCCGCCCGGCGTGAGGCTGCCGTCAGGAAAGGAGTCGGCGGCCATGGCTCCGGGACTCGCGACGACCGCCTTGGCGACGTTGTCCGGGTGCGCGGCCAGGTAGTGGGCGGTGAGCTGCCCGCCCCAGGACGAGCCGACCAGCACCACCTTCGGAGCCGCCAGCTCCTGCCGGACGGCGTCGAGGTCGGCGACGTGCCGGGCGAGCGTGTACTCCGCCGGGTCGAGCCGGCTCGACTGGCCCGCACCGACCTGCTGGTAGGCGTAGACGGCGAACCCGGCGGCCGCGAGGCGCCGGGCGAACTCGTCGTTCGCGCCGGTCGGGGCTCCCGGGCCGCCGTGCACGAGCAGCACCGGTTCGGGGTGCGTGACCTTCCCGGCGGTGCGGACGTAGGCGACGCGGGAGCCGGTCGGCAGGTCCCAGTACCGCACGGAAGCCGATTCGGGCAGTGGTGTGGAGGTCGCGGGCGCGCCGAACCACGTCCAGGACAGTCCCGCTGCCGGCAGGAGGGACAGCGCGAGGCAGATGCCTTCGGTCAGCCCGCTGCGGCCGCGACGCAACCGGACCGACAACCGTGCCAAGCCGGTCGCGCACGCGAGCGCGACGGCCGCGGCAACGACGTAGGACAGCACCGCGTTTCCGGTCGTCTGCGCTGTCAGGAGCAAGGCGGCGAAGAAGAACACGACGGCGACGATCACCGCCACGACTGCCGTGAACCAGGCGGAGGCGACGCGGAACGGGCCGGGCCGGAACCCGTTCGCCGTGGCAGGAGCGGTCATGGCTTCGACGCTATCGACGCCGGAGTGCTCGCCCATCCACCCGCGGTGCCGCCTGGAGGTGGTCCCGCGGTCGCACGGCCGTAGTACCGCGGGACCACTGCCCGAGCGCTCTTCCCCGGGAACGCGGAGGGCGGATACGGTGGCCGACCGTCGGCTGCCACGCCGGGTGGGGCCGCATCGGAACGGGGGTTCTGATGGCTGTGGACGAACTCGGCGACGCACTGAGGTACGGGCCGTTCCACCGGGCGTTGCGGGTGGCGATCGAGAGAAGAGGACTGTCGTTGTCCCGGCTGCGCGCCCATCTCGCGCGGATGGACCTGGCCGTCGCGGAGTCGACGCTGAGCTACTGGCAACGAGGCCTGCGTCGCCCGGAGGGTCCCCGCGCGTTCGCGTTGATCCGGGGACTGGAGTCCGTGCTGGAGCTCGTCCCGGACTCGCTGACGACCCTCGTGGGACCGCGGGAGAACCCCGGCCGGGTGCCGGCGACGTCGTTCGCGGAACTGTCACCGCTCGGGTCCACCACGACCGAGTTGCTCGCGAGCCTGGTCGAGGACCCCGCCCGGTGCAACGCCGGGCTGGAGGTCGCGCTCATCCAGGAACGGGTCGTGCTCGGAGACCGCGGCCAGCAGCAGGACGTGACCACGCGGATCGTCCTCACCGCCGAACGACCGGGCGTGACCCGCTATCTGGCGATCTACCACGGCGACGACGACTGCGAGATCGCCGGGGCGAGCGTCGTCGCGGGGGACGGGTGCCGGGTCGGCCGGGTGCGCAGGGCCGACCGCTCGATGGTGTTCGAGCTGTTGTTCGACCGCAGTCTCGAGGACGGGGAGACCGCCGTCCTCAGCTACACGGTCAACGACCGCTCGGGCACGCCGTGTCCCGGCTACACGCGGATGTTCCGCGACGTCGCCGGTCCGTACCTGCTCCAGATGGCGATGACCGCGAACGCGCTGCCGAGCAGGTGCTCGCGGGTGCTGGGCAGGCGGGAGCACCAGCCGCCGGTCGAGGCGACCGACCTGATCTGCGACCGCGCGCTGGTCGCCAGCGCGTTCTTCCCCGTCACCCACCGCGGCGTCGCCGGCATCGCCTTGGAGTGGTGCTAGTCCCGTTCCGGAAATGTTCACAGCCGGGCACCTCCACCGCAGGTGTCCGATGTGAACGGTCCCGCCGCCGCTGCGGCGATCTTGTGCGTGTCCTGTCGCGTGGCCATCGTTCGGCTGTGCCCGGAACCCACCGGGAAACGCCTTCGAAGACCACGAAAGGAGGGCCCGTGAGCACCCTGCGTTCACGAGCTCTTGCCGCGGTCGCGGTGGTGGCGGCGGGATGGCTGCTCGTGCAGCCGGTCGCCACCGCAGCACCCGACGTCTCCGCCGCCGGCCGTCTCGCCTTCACGATGCAGGCCCAGGAGCAGACCCAGTGGTGCTGGGCCGCCGCCGGCACCAGCATCGCCCGCTACCACGGCACGTCGGTGACCCAGACCCGGTTCTGCCAGCTCGCCCACGACGAGTCGGGCTCCGGCTGCCGTAACAACCAGGGCGACCTCGGCGAGGTGCGCGAGGCGTTCGCCGACCTCGGGTACTCCTCGCCGGGCAGCTACCTCTCGGGCACGGTCACGTTCGCCTCGATCCGCGACCAGATCGACCGGGAGCAGCCGATCGAGACCCGCATCCTCTGGTCCTCCGGCGGTGGCCACATGCACGCCGTCTACGGCTACGAGGTCGACGGCAACAACGTCCAGTGGGTCAACTGGGGCGACCCGTGGGGGAGCAACACCCGGTACAACCGCTCCACCTACACCAGCTACCGCTCCAACTCCACGTTCCGCTGGACCCACACGCTGACGGGCATCAACCGGTGAGGACGGCCATGACCACTCGCAAACTCGCGGCCGCCGTCACGCTGTCGGCCGCCGTGCTCCTCTCGACGGGACCGTCGGCCTACGCAGACGAGACGGTGTCCGCGGCCGATCTCCAGGCGGCACGGGCGGTCGCCGCCCAGCAGTCCACTGTGGACGCGGTGGCCGACTTCCTCGGCGACCTGGGAGGAAACCGTTCTCCGCGTACCGCCGCTGCCGGTGTGGCGGTCCGGGACGGGGTCGTGCCGGTCTACACGCTGTCCCCGGCGTTCGTCGCGGGCGCCCAGGGCGCGCAGCCTGGTGAGCTCGCCTACCTGGCGGTCCTGGCGTCGGCCGGCGACGGGCAGACCTCGACGATCCAGACCGTCCGCGGCGCGAACGGCCGGTGGGAGGTGGCCAACCTCGCCTCCGGCGACCAGGAGTCGCGGCTGGCCGCACAGCTCCCCGCCGGCGCCACCCTGCTGCACGAACCGCAGGTCAACGCCTGGTACGCGAAGAAGGGCACGCGCCTGACCGTCCTCGACCCCGGCGGCAGCGGCCGCAGGGCGGGGGAGGGGCTGGCGGTCGCCGACTACCAGCGGGCGGTGGCGAAGGCGTACGGCGACAAGCAGAGCGGCTCCGACTACGCCACCCGCGGCCTGGCCGGTGGCTTCGGCCCGCAGACCGACGACTCCGTGCTCCCGCTCCTCGGCCTGGGAGCCCTGGCACTGCTGGGAACGGCGGCTGCCGGCGTGCGGGCGGTGCGGCGCACCAGGTAGTCACCTGCCCCGCGACTCGGGCCAGGTGGTTCCGAGTCGCGGGGTCAGCCGAGGTCCTGGAGCCGGGCGTTGAGGTAGCGCTGCTCGGGCAGGCTCGTCGTCAGCCGGGCCGCCCGGCGGTAGGCGGCGGCCGCTCCCGGCCGGTCGCCGGTCATCTCCAGCAGGTGGGCGTGCACGGCGTGGGTGCGGTGGTGCCGCCGCATCGCCGGGGCGTCCAGCAACGGCCGGAGCAGGGCCAGTCCGTCCTCGGGCCCGAACGCCATCGCGACCGCGACGGCCTGGTTGAGCGTCACGACCGGACTGGGCGCCACGCGCGCGAGCATGGTGTAGAGCAGGCAGATCTGCCGCCAGTCCGTTCCCTCCCACGTCGCGGCTTCCGCGTGCACGGCGGCGACCGCGGCCTGGAGCTGGAACCGGCCGACGTGGCCGCGCGGCAGCACGCGTTCCAGGATCGCGACACCCTCCGCGATCCGCTCGTGGTCCCACCGCGAACGGTCCTGTTCGGACAGTGGCGTCAGGTTGCCGTCGTCGGTGCGCGCGGGTGTGTGGGCGTGGGTGAGCAGCATCAGGGCCAGCGCTCCCGCGACCTCGTCGTGGCCGGGGACCGCCGCGTGCAGCTGCCGGGTCAGCCGGATGGCCTCCTCGGCCAGGGTCGGGTCCACCAGCGCGTCACCGGTGGAGCGGGTGTGCCCCTCGGTGAACAGCAGGTGGCAGACGTCGAGCACGGCGGCGATGCGGGACGGCAGGTCCTCGCCGCCGGGCAGCTCGAACCGCGCGCCCGCCGCCCGCAACGCCGACCGCGCCCTGGTCAGCCGCTGGGTCATCGTGCGTTCCGGCACGAGGTAGGCGGCGGCGATCTGCGCGGTGCCGAGGCCGGCGACGGCGTGCAGCGTCAGCGCGACCTGCGAGGACCGGCTCAGGGCGGGGTGGCAGCACAGCAGGAACAACCGCAGGGTGTCGTCGCCGTCGTCCTGACGGGCGTCGTCGGCGGGCGGCGCGAGGTGCGCGTCGCCGGGCCGTGCCGCGGCCACCGCCTCCTCACGTCCCGCCCGTGCCCCGTCGGAGCGCAGCCGGTCGACCAGCCGCCGGGAGGCGACCCGGACGAGCCAGCCCCGCGGGTTGTCCGGCACGCCGTCCCGCTCCCACTGCCGTGCCGCCGCCTCGGCCGCCTCCTGCGCCGCGTCCTCGCAGTCGCCGAGGTCGCCGTGCCGGCGCAGCAGGGCGGCGAGGACGTGCGGCGACTCCCGCCGCCACACGTCCTCCACCACCCGCGAGTGCACTACTCGCCGCCGCCCGGCCCCATGACGGGCCGCAGCTCGACGGTCTCACCGGGACCGGAGAAGCACGCCGCGATCTCCTCGGCGCGCTCGTGGCTGTCCACGTCGACCAGGAAGAACCCGGCGAGGTGCTCCTTGGCCTCCGAGTACGGCCCGTCGGTGGCCAGCGGCTTGCCGTCGGCCCACCGGTAGAGCCGCGACGACTCCGGCGCCCCCAGCGCCTCGCCGCCGACCAGCTCGCCCTTCTCGCGCAGGTCGCCGAGCATCCGCTCGAACTCGGAGTTCAGCCGCTCCCGCTGCTCGCGCGGCAGGTCCTGGAAGTCGGCCAGGTAGTCGGAGGTCGGGTGCCCCCACGGCTGCGGGTTCGAGTGGATCATGATCACGTACTTCACCCTCGGCTCCTTCGAGTGACGTCGTGGACGAGCCCGGACGGGCCCATCCTCACCCAGGACGTCGGAGCCGGCCGCGCCCCGTCGACATCGTCCGGCAGAACTTTTCCGGCCGTTGTCCTACGAGTAGTCGATGTCCAGTTCGGCGAAGCCCTTGGACTTGAAGAGCGCCTTGCCGTCCTTCTTGAACGGGTTGCCGCAGTCGAGGAACGAGATGCTCGTCAGCCTCGGGCAGTCCAGCAGCGCCTCGATGTTCACGATCTTCTTCGAGTTGAGGACGGACAGCTGGACCAGGCCGGGCAGCTCCGGGAACACCGCGCAGTCGATCTCGGCGCGGATCCCGTTGAGGCGCACCGACTCCAGCGTCGGGATCGCGGTGAGCCGGGCCACCGGGAAGTCGCGTCCGGTGCCACCGATCTCCAGCACGCGCAGCGGCGCCACCAGGTGGCCGACGACGTCGGCGTTCTTCACGTCGACCAGTTCCAGGTGCCGCAGGGTCGGCAGGTCCTCGAGCTGACGCAGCAGCTCGCGGTCGCCGGTGACGTTGGTGTGGAGGAACTCCAGTGGTGGCAACGGGGTGACGATCTGGGGCAGCCGTGGCCTGTCGTAGGAGGTGACCCACATCAGCGCCCGCAGGTTGGGCACGGCGCCGGGGGAGAGCGGGACCGAGGGCACCTGCCCGAAGGCGTTGCCGATCACGAGCGACGTCAGCCTCTCGGACGCCAGGTCCGCCACGAGGGGTGCGGGCAGGGTCAGCGACTCCAGGTTCACCAGGTCCGGCAGGTAGGAGGGCAGCGTCGCGGTGCGCAGCTGGGCCTCCGTCGGGCACAGGGCCAGGCTGTGCACCCGTGCCAGGTCCTCCGGCCGTGGCCGGCCCTTCCACGGGATCCGGACGGCGCCGTCCTCGGTGTAGTGGTCGCACTCGGCGGCGTTGCCGACGCAGAACACCCCGTCACCGAGGAGCGGGCCGAGGTACCGCGCGCGGCTCGTGCCGAAGAGGTCGACGTCCGTCATGCCGGGCATCATCCAACCTGTGCCCGGCATGTCCGGAAGTGGGTGTGCGGGTCAGTCCGTGTCGGGGTGCCAGCCGCGGGCGATGTCGCGGCCCTCGCGGCGGAGCTTGCGGTTGGCGGCCTTCACCCACTCCTGCCACTCCTTGTACGCGGAGCGCTCCTGGGTGCGCGCGCAGCAGGTCCAGGGGGAGGCCATGCCGGTGACCCCGGCCCAGCGGCAGCGGGTACCGGTGTTCTCCCTGGTGGGGAGCGGCGGCAGGTCGCAGGACCCGTGCCGGTGGTCGTGCAGCGGCAGACCGCCGTGTTCGCGGTGCCGCACCCACGCCGGTTTAGTCTTGTCCGTGCGGGACATCTCGTTCCTCCGGGAACCAGCCACCCGTGCTCCCGGACTCTCCGGGCGGGCGGCTAGCGCAACCGCTCCACCGCGACCACCTGCTCCCTGTTCCGCGCCGGACGACCCGGCGTCGATCCGTTCTCCCCACGGTACCCGGACGGGGACGGCTCGGTCCCGGGCCTGGCCCGCGCCACCGGGTGGTCACCGAGTCAGCGGGTGCGTTCCCACCGGGAGCCGACGATGGCGACCGCGCACGCCCACGCGGTGCCGAGCAGCCAGCCGGCGAGCACGTCGCTGACGTAGTGGACGCCCAGGTAGACGCGGGAGAAGCCGATCATGCCGATGAACCCGAGCGCGGTGGCGCTCACCGCGACCCGACCGGCCCACGAGGTGACGAGGTGCCTGGTGACGAGCCACGCGCACAGCAGCGTGATGGCGGAGGTGCCGGTGGCGTGCCCGGAGGGGAACGAGTAGCCCTTCTCGGTGATCGCCGCGATGAGCGACGGCGGCCGGTCCCTGCCGACCAGCGTCTTCGCCAGGGTGATCACCAGGCCGATGCCGGCGGCCCCGACGAGGCTGAGCACCGCCGGCAGCCACGACCGGCGGCGCCACGCGACCAGGCCGCCGACCCCGGCGGCGAGCACGCCCAGTGCGACGGGGCTGCCCAGGTCGGTGAGGACGCGCAGGGTCGCGGTGAGCCACGGGTCGCGGTGGTCGGCCAGCCACTGCGAGGCAGGCTGGTCGAGAGCCGCGACGCCCTCGCCCTCGAGCACCTCCTCCAGCAGGGACGTGAACCCGACGGCCAGTGCCACGACCACGCCCAGCCCGACGAGCAGCGCGACGCTCACCGCCTCGACGACCGGGAACCGGCGGACCAGCAGCCGCCACGCGTCCGTCAGGTGCCTCGACGTCCACGTCCTGACCGGGCGGACCACCGGAGCGTCGCCGAGCCGCGTGAGGGCGGTGCGCATCTGACGGGGGCGCCGGGCCACCACGACCGCGGCGAGCACGAACAGCGCGAGCAGGACGAGAGCGCTGACGCTGACGAGGCCCATGGTCAGAATCCGATCAGGAACGGGACGCCCGCGATCAGCAGGTTCCCCGCACCATAAGCGGCGATCTCGGGGGCGTGCAGGACGAGCGCACCTCGGCGGGCACGTCCGTCACGTGCGGTTCAGGCCGGTGAGCCGGGCCAGGACGGCGAACCCGTCGTCGGTGCCCGGCCAGTGCCGCCGTACGGCGTCGATCCCGGCGCGGCGCACGACCGAGCGCAGGACCGCGGTCACGACGATCGCGTCGTCGGCGTACCCGAGCACGGGGATGAAGTCCGGCACCAGGTCGAACGGGAACGCCAGGTAGGCCAGCAGCAGGCCCAGCCGCACCCGAACGCCGCGCGGGAGATCGCGGTCGGCGGCGAGCCTGCGCACCAGGCGCAGCACGTCCGGCAGCAACCGCATCGCCTCGCGCAACAGGCCTCCGCGCGGCCGGACGACCACCAGTGCCACGACCAGCACCAGCCACGTCACCAGCACCGCCGCCACGACGCCGATGAGCACGTCGAGCCACCACGTCCCGGTCACGACTCCGCCCTGGTCGCGCATGTCGCCTGCCGACCGGCAATGTTCGTCACACGGCGATTTTAGGCCCGTGACAACGGCTCGTCGCGTCCGTGACGAGGCTCGCCGTCGAGGCTCCGTTCCGCCGCAGTGACAAGGGCGTCGCCGTGAGTGAGCGGTGGGATCTGCGGACCTCTGTGGAGTGCGGCTCGGCCTCCACCCGAGCGCGAGTGGTTTGGCATCCTTTCCGATGATCATGCCCGCAGAAGCTCGGACGGAAGTGGTAATGACCGAGATCCACGGCTTTGCAGACGAAGGTTATGGTCCCGTCGCCGACACCTTCCGCGACAACTTCGAGCGCGGCGCCGAAACCGGCGCCGCGCTCGCGATCTACCGCGACGGCCGGTTGGTCGTCGACCTGCACGGCGGGGTTCGTGACAGCACCACCGGGCAACCCTGGACCGCCGACACCGTCGCGGTCGGTTTCTCCGCCACCAAAGGCCTTCTCGCCATCATCGGCTACCTCGCGCAGCAGCGGGGCCTGCTGGACCACGACGCTCCCGTCACGTGCCTGTGGCCGGAGTACGGCGCCCACGGCAAGGAAGACACGACGATCCGCGACGTGTTCGCCCACCGCGCCGGTGTCGTCGCCCTGGACGCCGACCTGACCTTCCAGGACCTCTGCCGCTGGACGTCCGTCGTCGCCGCGATCGAGTCGCAACGACCGCAGTGGGAACCCGGTAGCGATTTCGGTTACCACGCACTGACCTACGGCTGGATGGTCGGCGAGATCCTGCGCCGCGCCACCGGTCTGAGACCCCGGGAACTGCTCGCCGAGTACCTCACCACACCACTGGCGGCCGACGCCTGGATCGGACTTCCCGCCCACGCGACGCACCGCGTGGCCCGCATCGACCCCGCCCCCGGCCTCGCCCGCGCGGAGGCGGTCGCCCGGATCGAGGCGGAGCTGAGCGGCTCGCCCTTCGTCAGGTCCGTGACGATGAGCGGCGCGCTGCCCGCCCGGTTCCTCGACGACGACCGCACCGACTTCAACTCCCCGGCCCTGCACACGGCCGAGATCCCCGCCGCCAACGGCATCATGTCCGCCGCCGCACTCGCCAAGATCTACGCCGCCGCGGTGTCCACCGTCGACGGCCAACCCCGGCTGCTCACCGACAGGAGCATCGCCGACGCGCTCGTCCCGCGGTCCAGCGGCAAGGGCTGGTCGGGTGTCGTCACGCCGCGCGGTATTCGCTACTCCACCGGCTTCCTGGTCAACGGCTACCCCGGCCGCCCCCTGCTCTCCGACCACTCCTTCGGCCACGACGGCGTCAACGGCGGCCTCGGCTTCGCCGACTCCGAGGCCGGGATCGGGTTCGGCTACGTCAACAACCAGCTGGCCGATCCGACCGACCAGCGGGCCAACCTGCTGACCGCGGCGTTGCGACGGTCTTTGGACGCTTGACCTTTGGTGTGCAGGGGGTTGTGGCGGTTCGTCCTAATAGGACGGTCGTCGACGGTCTGGTCGGCTGTTGCGTGAACGTGGAGGCGGGGTGCGTCCCGAGCCTTGCCTCCCACGTTCGTCTTGTCTGCCGCAGCGTCCGCCAATGCGCCACGACCAACCCTCAGAAAATCGTGATCGCGTGTAGCGCGGAGCGCACACCCGGCGATGTACCCGCCAAGACGATCGACGGTGCGACATCAGAGGGGGCTCCCTGGTGCGGAGGATCAACGACGGCTACAACAACGTGGCGCACCTGCACGACCTCGACCCCCGGTACGACCGCGAGAACGACGACGTCCGCGACCGCGTGGAGTTCGGTGAGGCGCCGCAGCGCGAGTGGATCCCGCGCGGCACCCGCGCCCGGAAGACCGCGGCGACGCCGAAGAGGAGGTGGCACGCAGCCGCCCGCGCCTGGGTCGAGCGCAATCCGCAGGCCGGTTACAAGGCCTGCGCCGCCGCGATGGTGCGCATGGGTTACGTGGGGGTGACCAAGGCCACGGTCTCGGAGTTGATGAGGCAGAAACCCGAGCCCGCCAAGAAGAAGGCCAAGCCGAAGGCCGTGCGACGGCCTGTTCCGCAGTACCGGCCCTACGTTCCGGCACCACGTCCGCCGGAGCCACCGCGGTTGAAGGTCCGCTACTGCGACGGCTGTGGACTGGCTGTCAGCGAAAGCGGCGCCTGCCGCTGCTGATCCCGCACCCGGTCGAGGATCGCGAGGGTCGAGCTGTCCGGGAAGCGGCTCGCGTTGTCGTGAATTCCTCCGAACGAGTTGTCGGCCGCGACCAGGTCAAGCCAACTCTGCGTGGACAACAAGGCGCCTCCGACACCGCGCTGTCACCCGACGGAATCAGTCACTCGACGCGACATCTACCTGCTGTGACCGTCCGCGAGAGGACGTTCACCCGACTGGTACGGTGTGGCCGGATCCGCTCTGGACGGCGACTCCCTCGAAGGGCCTGCGAAGTGATCGATCCCGGCAGTGCTCCTTCGTCGACGAGGATGTTCGGTCCGTACCGGCTGGAGTCGTTGCTCGGCCGCGGCGGCATGGGCGAGGTCTACCGCGCCTATGACACCGTCAAGGAACGCACGGTCGCCGTGAAGCTGCTGCCCGTGGGGCTGGCGTCCGACGTGGTCTACCAGGCGCGGTTCCGGCGCGAGTCGCAGGTGGCCGCCCGGCTGCGTGAGCCGCACATCATCCCCATCCACGACTTCGGGGAGATCGACGGCCAGCTGTTCATCGACATGCGCATGGTCGACGGCCACGACCTGGGTTCCCTCGTGCGCAGGGAGGGGGCGATGGACCCGGCCCGCGCGGTGCACATCATCGGGCAGATCGGTGCCGCGCTCGACGCCGCGCACGCCGAGAACCTGATCCACCGCGATGTGAAGCCCTCCAACGTGATCGTCGCCGGAACGGGCGCGGACGAGTT
The DNA here is from genome assembly GCF_036380075.1 of Lentzea sp. Lineage (NCBI taxonomy): Bacteria > Bacillati > Actinomycetota > Actinomycetes > Pseudonocardiales > Pseudonocardiaceae > Lentzea > Lentzea sp. The sequence goes on from NZ_DASVFL010000012.1 coordinate 29,029, forward strand.
CGCCTACCTCATCGACTTCGGCATCGTCCACAACTCGCTCGACACCACCACCAGCGACGCCTCGCTCGGCAGCCCCGCCTACACCGCGCCCGAACGGCTGCAGCCGGTCCCGTCCGCGGACGCCTTCCAGAAGTCCGTCGACATCTACGCCCTGGGCTGCGTGCTGCACGAGCTCCTCACCGGGCAGCTGCCGTTCCCGAGCGAGAACAACCTGGCGATGATGTTCGCCCACCTCAACTCCCCGCCGCCGCGTCCCGGCGCGATCCGGCCGGGCCTCCCCGCCGGACTCGACGACGTCGTCACCCGCGCCCTGGCCAAGGACCCGAGGCACCGCTACCCGAGCGCCGGAGCGCTGGCGACAGCGGCCCGCGCCGCCCTGGCGACCCAGTCCCAGCCCCTGCCGGTCGCTGCCGCGGACACGACGATGCGGCTGCGGACGTCCGGCGGCCCCGCGGATCCGCGACGCACCCAGATGCTGCCGGAGCACGCCCAGCGCCCGCCGGAGCCACGGCCGGAACCGCGCCCGGCACCCGGCCGGTGGCAGGGCTGGGTCGTCGCCGCCTTCGTCCTGGCCGTGGTGACCGGGTTGGCGTTCGTGCTCTACCCGGTCATCCGGTCCTCGGGCTCGTCCGGCGCTCTGCCGTTCACGTCCTCCACCAAGCCCGTCCCCTCGACGGCGGCGTCCACCACCAAGCCGGTGTCCACGCCCTCCTCCGGCCCGCCGTCCTCCGCGGTGCGGACCACGACGCGCGTGCTGACCATCCCGGCCGGCGGCCCGCTGTTCGGCAACGACGAGGCGCAGGAGAAGGGCCCGGCCATCTGCGAGAAGGTGGGCGGCAAGTTCAACGTCGCCTGGTTCACCCCTGGCGAGACCCAGGGCGAGTACAGCATGGTGACGTGCGCTTTCGTGTTCGAGCCGACCACCGAACGCGTCCTCGACGTCGACGCGGGCGGTCTGATCGCGGACGAGGACGACGCACGGGCGAAGGCGCCGGAGATCTGCGCGAAGGCGGGCGGCACGTGGAACCGCGAGTGGCGCGACGTCGTCGTCGGCAAGTACAGCGTCGTCAACTGCACGATCGCGTTCTGACCCGACCGCTCGGGGAGTGACGGATCCGTCGCGTCCAACGCGGCGGAGACAGTGCGTGTTGAGACGCAACGTTCGATTTTGTTCGACGGTCACAATTCGGTTGAGCCGATCCGCGACACCGTACGTATCCCCGGTCATGCGCCGCATGAACGAGGAGGACGTATGACGCACCGCGTGACGGACAGACGGAAGTTCCGCCTGATCGCT
>NZ_DASVFL010000013.1:0-26943 GCF_036380075.1 Lentzea sp.
GGCAACGGCTGTGCGAGGCGACAGGGGTGCGTCCGGAGAACTGCGCCATCGAAACGGGTTCGGTCGTGGGCAAGTCTCCCCAACGGCCTCCGTCGGGCGACATGTCCGATCCCGAGGTCGCCTTCCCGGCGCCCGAGGACGGTGTCGACGGTGAGAAGGAGATCGTCTGGGCGTTGGGGGACAGCGACCTCGTGCTGTTCGACTTCGACTCCGACCGGCTGAAGCGCGAGGGCGTGGCCCAGCTCGAGAAGGTCGCGGCCAAGATCAAAGAGTATCCCCGTGCCAGCACGATGATCTCCGGGCACACGGACTCCCGTGGCACCAACGAGTACAACCTCGGTCTCTCTCAGCGCAGGGCTGAGGCGGTCCGCGCGGTGCTGCGCAACAGTGGCGTGACGACGAACATCGAGACGCGCTGGTTCGGCGAGGAGAAGCCCCTGTGCCCCAACTCGGACGACGAGCAGGCGATGAAGTGCAACCGCCGTGTCGAGATCGTCACGAACAAAGGTTGGTGAGATCGCGATGAGCCAGATCACGGTGAACGGGTCGGGAGCCGGCTACTCGCGGCCGCGTCCTTGCCCGCCGACAGCCCCGTGTGCCGGGATGCACGGTGTCCCGTTGACGCCGCGGATCCGGTACAACGCAACGGAGCTGGACAACGCCGAGGCGGCGACGCTGGCCCGTGCGGCCATCGACGCCGAGGCAGGGCTGGTCGCGTCGATGACCGAGGTGGACGCTGCCAGTCGCGAGCTCACCGACGCGGTCGCCCGGTGGCGCACGGCGCTGGACGGTCTGGACGCGCTCAGGGCGGATGGCACAGTGCGCGTCGCGGGAACCGAGCGCCACCGCGTCGCCCGCCGCCACGCGCACGAGGGGCCGGAGGACCGCAGGCACCGGCCCGGTGTGCTGACCTGGGTGCTCTATGCCGCGCTGGTCATCGCGGCGATCTACGACACATGGTTCTTCTCGTTCGTGCTGAAGAGCATCACCAACGAGACGGATGATCTGCTCAGAGCACTCACCTACCTGCCTGGCTTCCTCATCGCGGCGGCGCTGCTCGTGTCCGGCATGATGCTGGCGAGGCAGGTCGTCCGTGGCTGGTCCCACCGGGACCGGGCGGTCCGGCGCGAGCCCTTCTACCTGCGGGAGGCGCTGAAGCGCCTGGTGCAGTGGCGTCCGTTCGTGCAGACGCGCGGTCCGGACGACCTGCCGTGGCCGATCTGGGGGACGCCGCTCGCCTTCTTCGCGTTCATCATGGTCACCTTCGGGGTGTGGGCGACCCTGCGAGTGCGCAAGCCGGCCGAGGACGGTGTTCCGTGGGAGTCGTCGAGCTACCCGCCCTGGGCCGTGGTGATGCTGTTCCTGCTCTTCACGTTCGGGGCGATCTTCGTGAAGATCGTGGAGCACAACCCGTGGGCCGACTCTGTCGCACGCGCCGAGAAGGAGTTCCGGAAGGCGAAGAAGACGTTCGACAAAGTCGTCGCGGAGGCCGAGGTGGCCAAGCGCGCGCACGACCCCGCTTGGCAGCGGCTGCGCACGACGCTCGACAACGCTGAGAACGTGGCACGGCGGACCGTGAACCAGGCATGGGTGTGCATCCTCGAACGGCGGGCCGAACACGGCCTCGCCGGCCATCTGGCCCCCGAGTTCAACGAGGCCGGAGGCACCGAAGCCGTGTCGCTGTTCAAGGACATGCCGGAGCCCGCGGTGCCGGCCACCGGGCTGAGCAAGGCGCGAGCGGTGTTGCAGGAGTACGACGGAAGGAAGCTGGCGGCGGAACACGAGAAGCTGGTGCGGGACCTGATCAAGCAGCTGGAGCCGCCGGAAGAGGAGCCGCCTCAGTCGGCCGGTGAGCCGGTCGGGTGAAACCGGGCTCAGGGCACTGCGCACCACAGCGGCCCTGAGCCCGGCTTGCTGCGGTGCGCCTCGTCCGCGTCGCGGTCGCCTGAGGTGACCTCGAAGTAGCCGGAGCTAGGGCTTGACCTTGGTCAGCAGGTCCTCGACGCACGGGTCGTCGAGCGACTCGACGATGCACTTCCACAGCGAGAGGTTCGTCTCGGCCCACTTCGTGTAGGTCGCGGCGGCCTCCGCGTCGTAGAAGTAGTAGCCCTCGTCGGCCTTGCCCGCCTGCTCGCCCACGATCTTGTGCGCCAGCTCGCGCAGCGTGATGCCGTTCTCCTGCAGGTACCTGTGCGCGAGGACGACCGGCGTCACCGGCAGCGCCTTGAACAGCGTGTCGGCGTCGGACAGGGCCTGGGCCTCCGGCGAGATGTCGCGGTGGCGGGTGCGCATCTCGGCTTCGAGGACGACCTCCTCGATCCGGTCGATGTCCCCCTGCGGGACGCCGGCGACGAAGAGGACCTTGCGGCGCAACGCCGCGCCGTCGGTCGGCAGCGAGTTGCGGCGGACCATGTAGTTCAGGTCGTGCACGAGCGCGGCGACCTCGACGACGTCCACCTCGGCGCCGTTGCGCTCGGCGAAGTGCACGGACTTGTCGCGGACGAAGCTCACGTGGTGCCAGCCGTGGAACTGCAGCTTGGCGGCCAGGTCCTCGCACAGCCGCCTCACGCGCTGCTCCACGTCCGCGATGACAGACCTCGGAATCCTTGTGCGCGTACGCATCATCAGCCCTCCCAACGGGTGGGCTGATGGTAGGCGCGGCACGGGCGGTCCCGTGCGGGTTCAGAGGTGGTTCGTCAGATCCTCCAGACGGTCCTCGACCGGCACGTGCCGGTGGCTGATCCCGGTGTCCGGGTCGTAGCTGAGGCTCCACGGCGTGACGGCGCGAGACTTGACCAGGAACGTCATCGTGCCGTCGGCGGCGCGCGGGATGCGGTGGAACTCGTGCGCGAGCAACGTGCCGGTGGTGCCCTCGGTGCACTGGGTGCGGCGCGTGAGCTCGGTGCCGACGATGCTGCGGCCGCCGACGCCGAGCCGCGCGTCGAACCGTTCGTGCAGGTAGGCGCCGCTCAGGATGGTGGTGCAGAAGTGGTACCGGTGGTTGTGGACCGAGTCGGCGTAGCCGGCCCGCCAGTCCGAGAGCGGCTTGTACTCGTGCAGCCAGAACGTGAACGGCTCGGCCGGCTCGTCCCGCAGGCACCACGCGAAGTGCGTCGTCGTCTCCCGGGAATGCGCGATCACCCAGGTCGCCTGCTGGGGCGAGAGCCCGTCGAGGTGGGCGCGGAGCTCCGCGCGCAGCTCGGGCCGGGCCGCCCACTCGCGGAACCACTCGCCGACGTCGGACCAGTGGTCGACGACGGGAAAACGGGCGCGCCCCACCCGAGCGGCGAGCTCCTCGAGCGCGGACAACCCGGTGAACTCGGCTAGCAAGATCGATCAGCTCCTCAACTGAGCAGATGCGGAGAATTCGCGACGGAATGCGTGGAACTTGTCCTCGAGCTCCTTGAAACCGTCTTTGGTGAGACTTTCGCCGGTGATCTTCTCGAACAACGCCAGGAAGTCGTCGTTCGTCGTTCCCGGCGTGATGACGAAGTGGTAGCCGGCCCGGGAACTGCTGATCCGCAGGAACTCCGCGCGTTCCATCGCGTAGAGGAACGAGCTCTCGGTGAACCGCAGGGTCCGCGGATAAGGCCTCAGCACTCCGGCGGTGTTGCTGTAGAGCGTCATCCACACCGAGTCGTCGAACAGCTCCAGCCGGTCGAGCGGCGGGTCGGAGACGATGGAGACGTCGATCCGGCTGCACCGCCCGCGCGCCGCGTAGAGCCCGACGAGCCCGATGCGGATCTGTTCCTTGAGCTGCTTCTGGATCTCGTCGTAGTCCCCGTCGGCACCTTCGCCGCGCAACAGGTACCGCGCCCGCCCGCTGATCGCGCCGTCGTCCCGCGGGTCCGCCAGCACCGCCCTGAGCTCGCACTCCGTCTGGCTGAGCAGCACCCTTCCGGCCGCGTACCGCCCGGCGAACCCGCGGAAGCAGTACAGCCGCGTCCGCTCCAGGTCCTGCATCATGAGCTGGTTGAACTCGGGGTCGGGCTTCGCCGTCGGCTCGAACACGTGGCTCGGGAAGAACTCCCGGTCCAGCGCCCGGTACTCCTCGGTGAGCTCCCTGAGCGCCTTGCGGCTCTCCTCGATGACGGGCGTGAGCAGAGCCTTCTGCGCCGCTTTCGACGTGATCAACGTCTGCGTGAAGCTCACGACAGCGGAAATGAGAGTTCCCGTGCCCAGCGCCGTCAGCAGGTTTCTCGCCGTACCGGAATCCATTTGACTGGAAAAGGCGAGCGACGCACCCGACGTCGCCACGAGTACGAGGAGGAGCAACCCGGTACGAGTCCAGAACAACTCCTGGACCAGGTTGCTGCGGATGCCTCCGGCCTCCGCGAACACAACTCCCACCTCCTGGGTCACCTCATCGGCCGCTACCCGAACGGACGAATGCGCTCGGTGTCCGATCAAGTGCGAGGAGTTACTGTACGCGTCGGTCTAAAGATAAGGAAGCTGCTATTCGTGCGACATTTCCTCCCGGAATAACCGCCCTTGAGCCCAGTGGCCGGCCCGCATCCGTGCGCCCCGGTGACACCGCGTCGCACAGACCCTCCGCCGTGTCGGATGAGGGTGACCCACCCACCCGAACGCACTCACGCGGCGTGTCTTGGTCCGCTCGGCGCCGGGTGGGGTTGGTCCGCGAGGGCGAACCCGGCGCACCCCGGCTGAGACGGGTCGCGAGCCGGTGTCGCGACCACGCCGCAACCCAAGGCTGGAAGCCACCCGGCAACCGACCTGCTACACCCCGCTAACACCCGCCCGAATACGCTGCCCAACCATGCGCAACGTCCTGCTCATCGCGTCCCTGGCGCTCGCAGCGGCCACCGGCCTCGCGGGTTGCGGCAGCTCCGCCCAGCCGTCCAGCGGCTCCTCCGGCTCCTCGAGCGCGCCCACGACCCCCTGCAAGATCGACGACTTCAAGGTCACCGGTGACTTCGGGTCGGCCCCCAAGGTCGAGATCCCCGCCTGCAAGCCCACCGACGAGCTCCTCGTGAAGGACCTGGTGCAGGGCACCGGCGCCGAGGTGAAGACGGGCACGACGGCCACGGTCAACTACCAGCTCACGACGTTCTCCGACAAGAAGGTGCTGGACAGCTCGTTCAAGCGCGGGCAGCCGTTCGACGTGGAGAACGTCGGTCAGGCGCCGGTCATCGACGGCTGGAACGAGGGCATCGTCGGGATGAAGGAGAACGGGCGCCGCCTGCTCGTCGTGCCGCCGGCCAAGGGCTACGGGCAGGGCGGTCAGGGCATCAAGGCGAACGAGACGCTGGTGTTCGTGATCGACGGCGTGAAGGTCACCCCCGCCGCGTAGGACGAACCGGGTCCGGGTGCCGCGCGGGCACCCGGACCCGTCAGCGTCCGACGCGGTACGCCCGAGAAGTCACGGCAGGAGCAGCAGCTTGCCGGTCGTGCGGCGCGACTGCAGGTCCGTGTGCGCCTGCGCGGCCTCCTCCAGCTTGTAGCGTCCGCCGATCCGGATGTTCAGCGTCCCGGACGCGATCGCCTCGAAGAGGTCCGAGGCGCGCCACTCGAACTCGGCCCGGTCCAGCAGGTACGACCCGGTCGACGGACGCGTGAGGAACACCGAGCCGGCCGCGTTGAGCCGCTGCGGGTCGACGGGCGGCACCGCGCCGGACGACGCGCCGAACAGGGCCAGCAGGCCGCGCGGCTTCAGCGACGCCAGCGACTGGTCGAACGTGTCGCGGCCCACGCCGTCGTAGACGACGTCGACCTTCTCGATCTGCGCCGCGAAGTCCCCGTACCGCAGCACCTCGTCGGCACCGGCCTCGCGGGCCAGCGCCTCCTTCTCGTCGGTGGAGACGGTGCCGATGACGTGCGCGCCCTTCGACTTCGCCCACTGCGTCAGCAGCAGCCCGACGCCGCCGGCCGCCGCGTGCACGAGCACCCGGTCGCCTTCCTTGACCGCGTGCGTCGAGTTGACCAGGTAGTGCGCGGTGATGCCCTGCAGCAGCGACGCCGCGGCCAGTTCCACGTCCAGCGAGTCCGGCACGCGCACGGCGGCCGACGCCGGCACCACCACCTCGGTCGCATAGCTACCCAGCACGGACATCCACCCCACGCGGTCGCCGGCGGCGAAGTCGGGGGAGTTCGACTCGACGACCTCGCCCGCGGCCTCCAGGCCCAGCGTGGCCGGCAGGGGGAGCTGGTAGACGCCGCTGCGCTGGTAGGTGTCGATGTAGTTCACCCCGGCCGCGCTCGTGCGGACCAGCAGCTCGCCGTCACCGGGCGTGAGCGCGGGAACGTCCGTGTGCTCCAGCACCTCCGGGCCACCGGTCGACCGCACCACCACTGCCTTGGGCATCCGTCCTCCTAGATCGGCTCAACCGGGGACAACTCCCGTGAACGACCCGATGTTCCCCCGCGCCGCCCGAACGGGCAAAAGAGCGTCCGGGCACTGGTATGACCGGTCCATGCGAAAAACAACCCTGCTGCTGATCGCATTGCTCCTCATGGGAGCGCTTCCATCACACGCCGCCTCCACCAAGAAGGGCGTGACCGCGGCCGACGACCCCGGTCCCGCCGGCGCCGCCATCTCCGCCCTGGACGCCCGCTGGTACTACACGTGGGCCTCGGACAGGAGGGGGATCCAGAGCAGTGCCGAGTTCGTCCCCATGATCTGGGGCGCGGGCAGCGTCACGGACACCGAGCTGAACAACGCCAAGGCCAACGGCCGCCAGCTGCTGGGCTTCAACGAACCCGACATGGCCGGCCAGGCGAACATGACCGTCGAACGGGCGCTGGACCTGTGGCCCCGCCTGCAGGGCACCGGACTGCGGCTCGGCGCCCCGGCCGTGGCGTACGGAGGTGACGTCGCGGGCGGCTGGCTCGACCGGTTCATGGCCGGCGCCCAGGCACGTGGCCTGCGCGTCGACTTCATCCCGATCCACTGGTACGGCCAGGACTTCTCCAGCGCGGCCACCGGCCACCTGGAGGGCTACCTGCGCAACGTCCACAACCGTTACAAGAAGCCGATCTGGCTGACCGAGTACGCGCTGATCGACTGGCGTTCCGGCCGCGCGGTCCACCCGAGCGAGTCGCAGCAGAACGCGTTCATCACCGCCTCCACGAAGATGCTCAACGGACTGTCCTTCGTGGAGCGGTACTCGTGGTTCACCCTGTCCACGAAGACGAGCCCGACCGGGCTGTCGACGGGGACGAGCCTGACACCGGCCGGCCGGGCCTACCAACCCGCGTAGGGCTACTCCTCGCCGAGGGCCACCCGGCGGGCGAGACCGAGCGGCAGCGAGCCCGACCCCGCGATCCGGTCGTGGAAGTCGCGCAACGACCCCAGCCCCGCTGCCAGGTACTCGTCGCGGACCAGGTCGATCTCCAGCGCGCCGGTCAGGTACGACGGCGCCTGGGTCGGCCACGCGCAGTACCGCTTCACCTCGCCCGCCGCGGTGCCCGGCGTCAGCGCCGTGCGCGCCAGCATGAACGCTTCGGCCTCCGGCGGCGTCATGTCGCCGCAGTGCAACGCGGTGTCGACGATCATCCTGGCGGCGCGGAACAGGCGCGCCTCGACGTGGCTCATCAGCGCGGCCTGCGTCGTGTAGTAGCCGACCGTGCGCAGCAGCTTCTCCGAGTACAGCGCCCAGCCCTCGGAGAAGTACGACGTGCGGAACACCTTGCGCAACGGGTGCGCGGACCCCTGCGCCGCCACCCACGCCGAGTGCCAGTGGTGGCCGGGGTAGGCCTCGTGCACGGAGATCGTCGGCAGCTGCGAGCGCGAGTTGGTGCGCAGCCGGTGCGCGATCTGCTCGTCGGTGGCGGTGGGCGGCGTGAACGGCACGAAGAAGTAGCCGGTGCGCTTCGACGTCAGCGGCGGCGGTCCGACGTAGCTCGCGACCGCCATGACCGCGCGGTGGAACGGCGGCGACGGCACGACGCGGCACTCCTCGCCCTCGGGCAGCGTCACCAGCGAGTGCTCGACCAGCGCGGCGCGGGCCCGTGCGGTCTCGGCCTCGTACTCGGCGCGCATCGCCTCCAGCGTCGGCGGGTGGTCGTCCTGCAGGCCGCTCATCACCGCGCGCCAGTCCGCGGTGCCGGCCAGCTCGACCAGTTCGTCCTCCAGCGCCGCGTAGGCGTCCTGGCCGCGCTGGTGCAGGTCCGGGGCGCCGTAGCCGAGCAGTTCCTTGTCCTGCAACAGGGTCGAGTAGAGCTTCTCGCCCATCCGCCAGTCGCCGGTCGCCCGCACGGCCAGGTCCTCGAGGAACACCGCGTACCGGTCGAACGCCTCGGCCGCGGGCACGGCCGCCTCCGCCAGCTTCGCGCGCAGCCCCGGGGAGGACACCTCCAGCGGCAGCGAGTCCAGCAGGAACGACCGGCCGGTCCGCACCTGGTCGAGCGCCCGCCGCACGACCAGCGGCGACGCGAGCGACGGGTCGAGGTTCGCCTCGGCGGCGGCGAACACCGACGGCACCTCGCGCAGCTTCGCGACGGCGGTGTCCACCAGCTCGGCCTCGGGCAGCAGCCCGTGCAGGAACGGCCCGAGCAGCCCGAAGAAGACCATGCCGGAGTACTCGTGCGGGTCGCGCCGCCAGCCCGGCCACGCCTCCGCCGCGAGCGAGCCGCGCAGCACCGACAGCGCGAGGTCGCGGTCGACCGACTTCGGCAACGGCTCCAGCCGCGTGACCCACTCGCCGTTCTCCCTGGCCCGCTGCTCGAAGGCGCTGGCGGAGAAGTCCCCGAAGGTCGAGTAGTGCTCGGTGGAGCCGACCTGGGCGGCGTGGGCGGGGTGGTGGTCGAAGTACCACGAGAGGAACGACGTGATCGTGTCGGTGGTCACCCGACTGAAGCTACCCGCTGGTTTTACAGTGTGGGGGTGTCTGATCAGAGCGCCCAGAAGCGCATCGCCGAGTTCGTGAAGACCCACGGCAGGGACGGCGCCGGGGTCAAGGCCGTCGTGGAGCCCATCGGCCGGTCCGGCGCGCGGATCGTGCTGGTCGGCGCGGACGGGGCCATGGGCGACGTGATGACGAAGACCGTCGAGGACGCCACCGGCGCCGTCGAGGCCGCGCAGGGCGTCGAGGCCGCCGAGTGGGACCGCGAGACCACGGCCGCCGCCAAGATCGGCCCCGCGCACCGCCGCAAGATGGCCAAGATGCAGTCATGAAGGTCGTGCTCGCGTCCTGCGCCGCCCTGCCGGAGGGCGACGGCGACGAGGACGCGCTGATCGAGGCGTTGAGGTCCGACGGCGTCGACGTGGCGTGGCAGCCCTGGGGTGCCGACGTGCGCGCCGACCTGGTCGTGCTGCGCGCCACCTGGGACTACACCGACCGCCTCGACGAGTTCCTGGCGTGGTGCGACCGCGTGCCGGCGCTCGCGAACCCGGTGTCCGTGGTGCGGTGGAACACCGACAAGTCCTACCTCGTCGAGCTGGCCTCCCGAGGCGTGGCCGTCGTGCCCACCTCGGTCGTGGAACCCGGCGCGGAGCCGGTCTTCCCGGACGGCGAGTTCGTCGTGAAGCCGGCGATCGGCGCCGGATCACGCGGCGCGGCCCGGTTCACCGGCCACGCCGCCGCCCGCGCGCACTTCGAAGCCCTGGGCGTCAAAGCACTGGTGCAGCCCTACCAGTCCAGTGTGGACGCCCACGGCGAGACCGCGCTGGTGTTCTTCGCGGGCGAGTACTCCCACTCGTTCCACAAGGGACCGATGCTGGCGCAGGGCCTGGCCGAGTCGGAGTCCGGGCTGTACGTCGAGGAGAAGCTGGGCGGCATCGAGCCGACCGCGCGTCAGCGGGAGCTCGCCGACCGGGTGCTCGACGTGGCGGCGGAGCTGCTCTCGTTGCGGCGCGCGGACTTCCTCTACGCACGGGTGGACGTCGTGGAGGGACCGGACGGCGAGCCGTTGCTGCTGGAGCTGGAGCTGACCGAGCCGACGCTCGGGTTCAAGCACACCGGTCAGGAGGCCGCGTCGCGGCTGGCGAAGGCGATCCAGGCGGCCGCCGTTCGCGGCTAGGGTCGGGGCATGACCACCGCGAACGTCAACGGCATCACCATCGGCTACGACGACGAGGGCACCGGCGACGACGTGCTGGTGCTCGTGCACGGCCACCCGTTCGACCGCTCGATGTGGCGGCCGCAGGTCGAGCACTTCAGCGCCGCCGGCTGGCGCGTGGTCGCCGCGGACCTGCGCGGCTACGGCGAGAGCACCGTGGTTCCCGGCATCACGCCGCTGGACGTCTTCGCGTCCGACGTCGCCGCGTTGCTCGACCACCTCGGCGTCGGCCGGTTCGTGCTCGGCGGCCTGTCGATGGGCGGCCAGATCGTCCTGGAGTGCGCCCGGCGGTTCCCCGGCCGCCTGCGCGGTCTCGTCCTCGCCGACACCTTCGCGCAGGCGGAGACGGAGCAGGGGCGCAGGAACCGCAACGACATGGCGGACCGGCTGCTGCGCGAGGGCATGTCCGGGTACGCGACCGAGGTGCAGTGGAAGATGGTCGCGCCGCACAACCGCGCCGTCGGCGAGCACGTGGCGCGGATGATGCACAACGCACCGCCGGAAGGCGCGGCGGCGGCGTTGCGAGGACGTGCGGAACGTCCTGACTACACGGAGACGCTCGCCGCGATCACCGTGCCCACGCTGGTGGTCGTGGGCAGCGACGACGAGTACACCCCGGTCGCCGACGCCGAGTACATGCATGAGCGCGTCCCTGGTTCGGCGCTGGTCGTGGTCGACGGTGCCGCCCACATGCCGAACCTGGAACGCCCCGAGGTGTTCAACGCCGCCGTGGCGGACCTGCTAGCGCAGGCCTGACCCGATCCCGGTCAGCCCGCGCACCTCCATCTCCGCCTGCTTGTCCGGGTCCGCCTTCTCGCCGCCCAGGAACGTGCCCACGAACCCGGCCAGGAACGACAGCGGGATCGACACGATGCCGGGGTTGGACAGCGGGAAGAAGGCGAAGTCGGCGTCCGGGAAGACGGACGACTTCGAGCCGGAGATGGCGGGGGAGAAGACGATCAGCAGCACGCACGACGTGAGGCCGCCGTAGATGCTCCACAGCGTGCCGCGCGTGTTGAAGCGCTTCCAGAACATCGAGTACAGCAGCGTCGGCAGGTTCGCGGACGCCGCCAGCGCGAACGCCAGCGCCACCAGGAAGGCGATGTTCTGGCCGTTCGCCGCGATGCCGCCGACGATGGCCAGCACGCCGACGCAGATCGCGGTGAGGCGCGCGACGCGGACCTCGTCGCGCGGGTCGGCCTCGCCGTGCTTGAGGACGTTCGCGTACACGTCGTGGGCGAACGAGGCCGAGGCCGTCAGGGTCAGGCCGGCGACCACCGCGAGGATCGTGGCGAACGCGACCGCGCAGACGATGCCCAGCAGGACCGTGCCGCCCACCTGGAACGCGAGCAGCGGCGCCGCCGAGTTCTCACCGCCGGGGGCGCTCGTGATCCTGTCGGTGCCGACCAGCGCCATCGCGCCGAAGCCGATGACCAGGGTGCACGAGTAGAAGATGACCATCATCCAGGTCGCCCACACGACGGACCTGCGGGCCTCCTTGGCGTTCGGCACCGTGTAGAAGCGCATCAGCACGTGGGGCAGGGACGCGGTGCCCAGCACCAGCGCGAGCGCCAGCGAGATGAAGTCGATCTTGGACAGGCCCGTGGCGCCGTACTTCACGCCCGGCGCCAGCACGGCCTCGCCCAGCGGCGACCGCTGCGTCGCGCGGTCGAGCATCGACGAGAAGTCGAAGCCGAACTTGCCGATCAGGAAGATCGTCAGCAGCGACACCGACAGGATCAGCAGGACGGCCTTGATGATCTGCACCCACGTGGTGCCCTTCATCCCGCCGACCAGCACATACAGCACCATGACGATGCCCACGACCGCGATGATGATCGCCTGGCCGACCTTGCTGTGGACGTCGAGCAGCAACGCCATCAGGCCGCCGGCGCCCGCCATCTGCGCGATCATGTAGAACAGCGAGATCACGAGAGTCGCGTTCGCCGCGGCCGCGCGCACGGGGCGCTGGCGCATGCGGAACGCCATCACGTCGCCCATCGTGAAACGGCCGGTGTTGCGCAGCCGTTCCGAGATCAGCATCAGTCCGATCAACCAGGCGACGACCCAGCCGATCGAGTACATGAAGCCGTCGTAGCCGTTCACGGCGATCGCGCCGGAGATGCCCAGGAACGACGCCGCGGACAGGAAGTCGCCCGAGAGCGCGATGCCGTTCTGGGTGCCCGTGAAGCTGCTGCCCGCCGCGTAGTAGTCCGACGCGCTCACGTTCCGCGTGGAAGCGCGGTACACGACGTAGAGCGTCAGCAGCACGAAGATGCCGAAGACGGACAGGTTGATCGCGGTGTTCGCCCCGGTCACGCGAGCTCCTCGGACGGTTCCACCAGCGCGCGGACCTTGTCGACCTGCGGGTCGAGCTTCTTCCTGGAGTAACGCGCGTAGGCCATTGTGATGGCGATCGTGGTGATGAACTGGAGAAATCCCATCGTCAGGCCGACGTTCACCGTTCCGAACAGCGGAGTGCGCATGAAGTCGCCCGCGTAAGCGGAAAGCAATACGAACGTGACGTACCAGGCGAGGAACAGCAGAGTCGCCGGGAGAATGAATCGGGTGACCCGGCGCTTGAGCGCCAGGAAATCCTCACTCGTTTGGATGGCGCCGAAATCCGGCTCACCGTCACCGTCTATGAGCAATGAGTGACGGGGCTCTTCGAAGGTCGCGAAACCGGGGGTCGCCGGGCGTGACACGGAGGGCAGCGCCTTCGTCATCAACCGCTCGCATTCGTTACGGGGAGTGCCCGGCGAGCGCCCGCGCGGAGGCGGCGGCGGAACCGGGGGTGGGGGGCGCAAGCGTAACCACGCGGGGCGGCGAGTCAATCCCCTGAACCCGCAGGACCACTCCAAAAGGTCGGCCATCACCGTCGGTGATCGACCGAGCACAACCCAGGTCGTTGTCGCGTCACGCTCTCTGGCCTACTATCCGCTCACACCCGACACGGCGGTCGTCGATATCGAACTGCGAGGGGTGTCTCGACTCATGGGGATTCACCAGGCCAGGAGGTAGCCGAAAGTGGGGCACTTCGAGCGCGCCTTGGGGACCATTTCGTGAATGTCGAGTGGAGAAAGATCAGCGACTGGCGCAACTGGCGCCTGCCCGTCAAGCTCGGCGTCGTCCTGGTCGTCCCGGTGGCGGTCGCCGTCGGCGCGGGTGCTTTGCAGATCTCCGGTTACGTCGATCGGTCCAACAACTACGTGCAGATGCAGGGACTGGTGCGGCTGCGCGCCGATCTCGCGCCATTGATCTCGAGCGTCCAGCAGGAACGCACGCTCGCCGCCCAGAGCTCCACCAGCGGCTCCGGCGTCGGCGCCTACCAGAACCAGATCCGGTCCACCGACAACGCCGCCACGACCGTGCGCCGCCGCGTCGAACGCACCAGCGGTGTCAGCGAGGTCGCGAAGAGCCGGTTCTCCGAGCTCGGCGGCCAGCTGGAGACGTTGAAGAACCTGCGCGAGAAGGTCGCCCAGGGCGGCGACGACGGCGACCCGTCCGGCGGCACCACCGGCTACACGGCGGTCGTGAAGTCGTTGCTGGACTTCGAACAGGCGCTCATCAGCCAGTTCGGCGACCAGGCCATCTCCGGCACCGCGCTGGCGCTGCACAACATGGTCATCGCGCAGGAGCAGGTCTCGCTGCAGCACGCGGTCGTCCTGGCCGGCATCGGCCGCGGCAAGCTGCTGGGTCCCGAGGTCCGTGCGCTGGAGCAGTCCGACATCCGCCTCCAGGACCGCCTCAACGACTTCCAGGCCATCGGCACGACCGAGCAGCGCCGCGCCTACGACCAGACCGTCACCGGCGCTGCCGTCGCGAACCGCTCCGCGCTCGTCGAACGCGCCCTCACGCAGCCCGACGGCACCCCGGCGCCCGCGACGAGGCCCGGCCAGCCGAAGCCCCCGCCGTCGTTCGGCATCGCCGTCGAGGACTGGAACAAGTCGTCCGGCACCACCGCCCGGCTGATGGAGCAGGTCGTCCGCGAGCTGCAGGACCAGCTCGCCGGGTCCGCCGCGCAGCTGCAGGACGACACGTCGGACAAGGCCGGCGCCGCCGCGGTCATCCTGCTCGCGATGCTGCTGGTCGCCGTCACGCTCGGCTTCGTCATCGGCCGCTACCTGCTGCGCTCCCTCGCCGAGCTGCGGCGCTCCGCCCTCGACGTGGCGCACCACCACCTCCCCGAGGTCGTCGCCGCGATCCGCGCGGACCGCAAGCCCGACACCGAGATCGAACCGGTGCCGGTGCACTCCAGCGAGGAGTTCGGCCAGCTGGCCCGCGCGTTCGACGCGGTGCACGAGCAGGCCATCCGCTCCGCCGTCGAGCAGTCGTCGCTGCGGTCGGGGATGAAGAACATCTTCGTCAACCTGTCGCGCCGCTCGCAGGGCCTCGTCGAGCGCCAGCTCAAGCTCATGGAGGAGCTGGAGCGCCACGAGGAGAACCCGGAGCAGCTCGCCAACCTGTTCAAGCTCGACCACCTCGCGACGCGCATGCGCCGCAACAACGAGAACCTGATGGTGCTGTCCGGCACGGACACGGCCCGCCGGTTCAGCCAGCCCGTCCCGCTGGCCGACGTGCTGCGCGCCGCGGCGTCCGAGATCGAGCACTACCAGCGGGTCGTGGTGAAGTCGACGCCGTCGGTCGAGATCGTCGGCTACGCGGCCAGCGACCTCGTGCGCCTCGTCGCGGAGCTGCTGGACAACGCCACGGCGTTCTCCGCGCCCGCCACCCAGGTCGTGATCGGCTCGCGGCTCGACCAGAACGGGACCGTGCTCGTCGAGGTCGCCGACCAGGGCATCGGCATGGGCCCCGCGGAGCTCACCGAGGCCAACGAGCGGCTGTCCACCGACACCGAGGACGACGTGCCGGTGTCGCGGCAGATGGGCCTGTTCGTCGTCGGCCGGCTCGCGTCGCGCCACGGCATCTCCGTGCGGCTGCGCTCGGCGGGGGAGGGCAGGGAGGGCCTGCGGGCGCTCGTGCTCGTGCCGTCCGACCTCGTCCGCTCGCACGAGGCGGCCCCCGCGCCGTCCCAGCCCCGGCACGCCGCGCTGCCGCAGCCGAAGCCCGCGCTCACGCCGAAGCCCGCGCTGACGCCGAAGCCTCCGCACGTGGTCGTCAAGACCCCGAACCTGGCGCCGCCGCCCGCCCCGGCCATCGAGCAGCCGCGCGAGTCCGAGGAGTGGATGTCGTTCCGCGGCGCGGCCATCGACGAATCCCTGCCGCAGCGAAACCCTCGCGGCGCCTCGTCCGTTGAGAAGTCCGTGCCTGCAGAGTCGCTGAGCGAGACGACGTCCTCCTGGTTCGCCGGCAGCGGAGCCCCGGACGAAACGGTCAGCGGTGACCAACCGCCGAACGGGTCCACACCGGATCCCGCGCACCGCTCGTCACCGTCCGCAGTGGCCTCCTGGTTCGGCAAGAAGGCCGGCGGGACGGTCTGGGAGCAGCCGGGCGACCCCGCCACGGACGCGGGCGAGACCGACGCCGGGCTGCCGAAACGGGCGCCGCGCAAGAACCTGCTCCCCGACCTCGCGGACCGCCCGGGGAACGGGCCGCGCCCGGCCACCGGGCCGAAGCGCGATCCGGAGCGGACTCGGGGCTTCCTCGCGAGCTACCAGACGGGCATCAGGCAGGCCCCGCTGGGCGGCAACGGGAACGGACACGGCCAGGGGAACGGCCAGCGGAACGGGGAGAAGGCATGAGCACGCCGCAGTCGAGCAAGGTGGACCAGTTCGGCTGGCTCATCACGAACTTCACCGATCGCGTGGCCGGTGTCGCCCACGCGATCGTGATCTCGGTGGACGGCCTCCTGCTCACCAAGTCGGCCGGGTTGCCGCCGGACAGGGCGGACCAGCTGTCCGCCATCGCCTCGGGCGTCGTGGCGCTCACGTTGAGCGCCGCGCGTTGTTTCGAGGGCGGCGGAGTGTTGCGCACCGTGATCGAGATGGACTACGGGATCATGCTCCTCATGTCCATTCGAGACGGGTCTTGTCTGGCGGTCCTCGCCGCGCCCGACAGCGACGTCGGCCAGGTGGCCTACGAGATGACCGTGGTCGTCGACCAGGTGGGCCAGATCCTCACCCCCGAACTGCGAGCTCAGCTGCACAGCGTGAGGTGACTATGAGTTCGGACGCAGAACCGAACCGACGGCGCAGGCGGGCGGAGACGCCCGCCGAGCAGACGTTCGCCGACCTGATGAACGGGTTCTCCCTGGACTCGGGCCGGAAGAAGCCGCGCGCGTCCTCCGCGCCGGAACCGGCGCCGCGCGAGGCTCCCGCGGTGCCCAGGACCGAGATACCGGCCTTCGACCTCGGCCCCGCCGAGCCGGCCGACTCGTCGATCGTGCGCGCGTACGCCTGGACAGGCGGCCGCACGAGGTCGAGCATCCATCTCGAGATCGAGACACTTGTCTCCGCCAATGATCAGAGCCGGCGGTCGGCAGGTATCTTGCAGTCTGAGCACCAACGCGTTGTCGAGTTGTGCCGTTCTCCGCGATCCGTCGCGGAGGTGGCCGCACTGATGCGCCTCCCGCTGGGAGTCGTGAAGGTGCTGCTCGGCGACATGGCGGAACGAGGTCTGGTGGACGTGCACCAGACCGCTTCCGCGGGCGGTGACACGCCGGACCTCGGGTTGATGGAGAGAGTGCTTAGTGGACTACGTCGGCTCTAGATTTCCCGAATTCGGGCCCCCTGGGCCGCCCGGTCGGGAGCTGACCTCGGCCAAGATTGTCGTCGCCGGCGGCTTCGGCGTGGGCAAGAGCACCTTCATCAGGACGATCGTGGAAAACGATCTGCTGACCATGACGGCGATGGCGCCGGAACGCGCCGGCCTGGTGACCGAGCTGGTGCGCATCCAGTTCGGACGGGTGTGGCTCGACCCCGGGCTCGCGTTGCACCTGTTCGTGGCCCCGCAGTGGCAGGACCCGCGCGCGGGCTGGAGCGACGTCGTGCGCGGCGCCGTCGGCGCGGTGGTCCTGTTCGACGTGATGCGGCCCGCGGACTCCGTGGACGCCATGCGGTACTTCGAGGACCACAAGATCCCGTACGTGCTGGCTCTGAACAACGTGCACGACTCCGTCCGCTCGGACGTCAAGGCGATCATCCGCGGCATGGGGATCGCGCCCGAGGTCCCGGTCGTGAACTGCGATCCGCGGGTCCGGGTCTCCGTTCGGGAGACGCTGATCTCGTTGACCGAGCACGCGAAGCTGGACCGGTGGCGGCGCAGGCCGGGGCCGGACGAGACGACGCCGCTCGCGCCTGTGTGCTGATTTCCGGCTCAGGGCCTCTCGCAACTCGGTTGTGAGAGGCCCTTTGCCGTTTCCGGGTGTTTCTGATGGAGGCCGGTCTCGCCTCTCGCCGCCATTCCGATCACCATTTCCCTTGCGCTGGCCGCCGAGATCGCTACGATGATTTCAGTGTCGACCGAAAGGGATCACCGGTGAGCGTAGGCAGGGAAACCAGGCTGTCGGCGTGGATCGAGCGCTTCGCGGCCCACTTCGCCGAGGAGGGCATCCCGCTCATCGGCGGGCGCATCCTCGGGTACCTGCTGGTGTGCCAGCCGGTGGAGCGGACGGCGGCGGAGCTGTCGCAGGAGCTGGAGGCCAGCAGTGGGTCGATCAGCACCAACCTGAAGTACCTGGTCAACGTGGGGCTGGTGACCAAGCGGACGCGGCGCGGGCGGCAGGCCGCCGAGTACCGGATCAACGAGAAGGCGTGGTCGGAGTTCATCCAGCGCAAGCTCAACGCCATCGCGAGCGTGCAGACGCTGACGGACGACGGCATGCGGTTGATGAGCGGTGATCCGGAGCGTGCGCAGCGGCTCAAGACCGTCGACCGGCTCTACGGTTGGCTCTCGGAGGAACTTCCCGCTTTGTGGGAGCGCAGGCCCGCCCAGCCGAAGTAGCGTGGGTGCATGTGGCACCCGTTCCGCGACGATGTCGAGTACTACGAGGAGCGCGCCAGGGGACTGCTGGCCTCCGCGTGGGACGGCGTGCCGGGCGCGCTCGAGGTGTTCGAGGACGTGCCGCTGACTGACGAGGGCGCGCACATCGTGCTCGCGCAGGCCCACGGGTGTGAGGACTGGAAGGCCCTCGAGGCGCACATCCGGAGGCCCCGGCCGTTCGCGCGGGCCTACCAGGCCATCGAGATGCAGAACCCCGGTGAGCTCAAGGCGATCATCACGCGGGACCCGTGGCTCGTGAAGGCCAGTGGTACCAACGGCAACGACCTGCTCGGGCTGTCTGCGGCGACGGGGGACGAGCGGCTCGTCGAGGTGTTGCTCGACGACGGCGCGGACATCAACCACCGGAACGTCCACGGGTGGACGGCGTTGCACCAGGCCGCGTACGCGAACCTGCCCGGGCTCGCCCGGATCCTGCTCGGCCGGGGTGCGCGCACGGACCTGGAGGCGCGCGGGGAGGGCGGTACGCCGCTCACCGTCGCGTTGTTCTGGGGCAACCGGGAGACCGCCGAACTGCTCGGCGTCGACCCGCCCAACCTGCGCACGGCGGCCGGTCTGGGGAACCTCGACCTCGCCACCGAACCCGAGGCGAAGCGCGGGTACTACCGGCCGCACAGCGGGTTTCCGCGGTGGTGGCCGACGGACGACCCGCAGGAAGTGCTCGACGAGGCGTTGTCGTGGGCCGCGCGCAACGACCGCGTCGAGGTGTTCGGGGAGCTGCTGAAGCGCGGCGCCCGGATCGACGCGGACGTCTACCGGGGGACGGCGCTGGCGTGGGCGGCGTACCGGGGGCTGGAGAACGCCACCCGCGCGTTGCTGGACCTGGGCGCGAACCCCGACCAGCGCACGACGTTCGGCGGGCCGATGCACGGCGAGGGCGTGACGGCGTTGCACCTCGCGGCCGAGCGCGGGCACCTGCCGGTGATCCGGGTCCTGCTCGACGCGGGGGCCGACCGGGCGATCACCGACGCGAACTTCGAGGCGACGCCCGCCCACTGGGCCGGGCACAACGACCAGGGTGAGGCTCAGGCCTTGCTGAGCGCCTGATCGCCGGTCTCGTCGGCGGGCAGCTCCACGGCGTGCGTGCGCTCCCGTGAGGACGTCCACAGCGCCGCCGTCGCGATGACGACCGCGCCGGCACCCAGCACGTGGAGCGACACCAGCACCTCGGGCACGCCCGTCCAGTACTGGACCATGCCCAGCGCGCCCTGGGCGAGCACGACGCCGACCAGCGTCCAGTACGTGCGGGTGCGCGTGAAGAAGCCGACGGCGGTCAGCAGGCCCAGGAACAGGAACAGCAGGTCCGCGTGGACCTGGGCGAGCGTCGCGACCTCCACGTCCAGGCGCGGGGTCGAGGCGTCACCGGCGTGCGGGCCGGCGGCCGTCACCCAGGTGCCGGCGAGCAGCAGCGCGCCCAGCACGGCGGCCATGACGACCTGGAGCTTCATCAGCGGCGCGGGCACCTTCAGCCGGGCGGGGCCGTCGCCCTCGGACAGCGAGCTCACGAGCAGCACGGCCATCCACACCAGGACCATCGAGATCATGAAGTGGATCGACACGGTGTACCAGGCGAGGCCGGCGAGGACCGTGATGCCGCCGACGACCGCCTGCACGGCCACGCCGACGAGCTGGACGAGCGAGAGGACCAAGACCCGGCGGCGTCGAGGCAGGTGGAACCACGCCGCCAGCACGCACAGGCCCGCGATGATGCCGACGACACCCGTCAGCGTGCGGTTGCCGAACTCGACCCACTGGTGCAGGGCCGCGACCTCGGGGTGCTCGACCGGGACGACGCTGCCCTCGACGCACTGCGGCCACGTCGGGCAGCCGAGACCGGAGCCGGTCACGCGGACGATCGACCCGGTGACCGCGATTCCGGCCTGCGCGATGACGACGGCAATCGCGAATGCGCGCTGCCAGGACACGAGGAAGGCGGTCAGCTTCGACACGCCTCTGATGGTAGGTCCCGTTACGTGAGACGAGTCGTCCGGGTCGCCAGTGCACCGGCCACAACACCCCAGGCCACGAGCACTGCGACGGGTGCCACACCCGGTGCCGTGCCGTGCACCACAGCGGTTTCCAGCGCCTCTGCCAGAGCGGCGGACGGCAGCAGGTGCACGAACCCGACGGGCACGGACAGCGCCACACCGCCGACCATCAGCAGCACGAACCAGATGATGTTCGCCAGCGCCAGCACGATCTCCGCCCGCAGCGCGCCCCCGAGCAGCACGCCCAGCGCGCCGAACGTCAGCGTGCCCAGGACGATCAGCAGCACCACCCACGGCAGGCCGCTCAACGGGAACTTCCAGCCCAGGACCAGCGCGGTGACGGCCAGCAGAACGATCTGGACCGCGACGACCACGAGCGCGCCGCAGACCCGTCCTGCCACGAGCAGCCACCGGGGCAGCGCGGAGGCCGCGAGCCGCTTCAGCACGCCGTAGCGGCGGTCGAACCCGAGCGCGATCGCCTGGCCGGTGAACGCCGACGAGATGATCGCCAGCGCGAAGATCCGCGCGGTCGCCGAGCCGACGCGCGGCTCCGGCATCGGGATCACCGACATCAGCGACAGCGCGATCAGCAGCGCCAGCGGGATGAGCACGGTCAGCAGGACCTGCTCGCCGTTGCGCAACGTCAGCAGCGCCTCGGTGCGGGCGTGCACGAAGAGCATCTTCGCGAGGGACCCGCGGCCGGGCGCGGGCTTGAAGGTGCCGGGAGCGAAGGTGGTCACGAACGCAGCTCCCTGCCGGTCAGCTCCAGGAAAACGTCTTCGAGGCTGCGCTTGGCCACCGTCAGCTCCTCGGCCAGCACGCCCTGCTGCGCGCACCACGACGTGACGGTCGAGACGACCTGCGGGTCGATCAGGCCCTCCACGACGTACTGGCCGCGCGCGGCCTCGCGCACCTTCAGGCCCTCCGGCAGCGCCGCGGACAGCAGCGACGTGTCGAGGCCCGGCCGGGCGCGGAAGCGCAGCTGCTGGTCGTCCGCGCGGTGCGCGGTGAGTTCGGCGGGCGAGCCCTGCGCGACGACGCGGCCCTCGTCGATGATCACGACGTCGTCGGCCAGCGTCTCGGCCTCGTCCATGAGGTGCGTCGTCAGCAGCACCGCGACGCCGTCGTCCTTCAACGCGCCCACGAGGTCCCACACCAGACGGCGCGCCTGCGGGTCCATGCCCGCGGTCGGCTCGTCGAGGAACACGAGCTCGGGGCGTCCGATCAACGCGCACGCGAGCGAGAGCCGTTGCTGCTGACCGCCGGACAACCTCTTGTACGGGGTGCGCGCGGCGCCGCCGAGTCCGAGGACCTCGATCAACCACTTGGGGTCCAACGGATTCGCGGCGCACGCGGCCACGAGGTTCAGCATCTCCTCCGCGCGGATGCCGGGATACCCGCCACCGCCCTGCGGCATCACGCCGATGCGCGGGCGCAGCTCCTCGGAACCGGGCGCGAGGCCGAGCACGCGCACCGAACCGTCGTCGGCGCCGCGGAAGCCCTCGCAGATCTCGACGGTCGTCGTCTTGCCCGCGCCGTTGGGCCCGAGCAGGGCGAGAACGGTGCCGGGCTGCTGGACGAGGTCGAGGCCGTCGACGGCGGTCTTCGAGCCGTACCTCTTGACCAGCCCCGACACTTCCACCGCAGGCTGGGGATTCGGGCTCACAGGAACGCAGCCTAGGCGGTCGGGGCATTCCGCACACAGCTGGGTCGCGGCGCCGGTTCGCGCGAGCGGAACCGAAAAAGGTGGGGCTGTCCCTACCCCGGGACCTCAGGGACACCTCAGGGTCTGCTCGGGGGAGTTCCCCATTGGTTGATCACCGCGTTCACAAGAGACTTTTCCCGTGCTCGAGATGGGGGCGGAAAGACGGGGATGGGTGGTCTGGGGACTGGTGTTCTCACTGGTTCCGATTCTTTACCTGCATGTCGTGTCGGCAGGGCAGCTCGACCCGGTCAGCGACGTCATCAGCGACTACGTGTTCGTCGACAACGGCACGGGTCTCCTGGCGGCGACGTCTCTCAGCCTCGCGGCCGTATCGGCGTTGCTGGCCGTCAACCTGCGGGGTGTGAGCAGGTCAGCGCAGTGGCTGATCGGCGTGTGGTCGGCGGGCCTGACCGTGTCGACGATCTTTCCGACCGACCCGGCGGGAGCGCCGACCTCCGTGTCCGGCTACGTCCACCGGTACGCCGGCGCGGCCATGTTCGTGGCGTTGCCGGCCGCCGGACTGCTCATCGCCCGCACATTTCCTGCTCTGCTCGGTATCGCAATAACGGCGAGCGTGTCGAGCGCCGCTTTTCTGGTCAGCCACGTTTCCTTCGGCGGATTCGAGGCGCGCGGGCTGACCGAACGAGTTTTGTTCGCGTCCCTTTACGGACTCCTTTTCGCCGTCGCGGCACTACAGGTGAGGCGCACGTCATGACCCTGCTCGCCATCGCTCTCGCCGTGCTCGGCGCCGTGTGCTTCGCCTTCGCGGCCCGCCTCCAGCACGACGCGGTCGCGGAGGCCGGTGCCCGCGCCGGTGTCCTGCGCGAACCGCGCTGGCTCGCCGGGCTCGCGCTGCTCGTCGCCGGTGCCGGGGTGCACGCGGCCGCGCTCGGCATGGCGCCGCTGACCGTCGTGCAGCCGATCGGCGTGCTCGCGATCGGCCTGACCGCGTTGCTGGACCGCCGTTTCCGCGAACTGCCGGCGATCCTCATCACCACTGCAGGCGTGGGTGCGTTCGTGTTCCTCGCTTCCGGCAGTGCCACCGCGACCCAGGTCGCACCCGATCTCGAACTCACGGCCGGACTCGTGGCCCTCGGCGCGATCGCCGTTCCCGGGGTCGTTGCGGCTCTCACGACGAACGCGCGCATCCGTGCCGTGGCGTTCGCATCGGCTGGTGGTGTGGCGTACGGGTACGTGTCCGTGCTCATGCGCGCCGTCTCGCAGTCGGTGCAGCAAGGCGGTTTCGGGCTCTCGCACATCGCGTCCGTGCTCGGCATCGCGCTCTCGCTCGCCGTCGGCGGCTGGCTGGTCCAGCACGCTTACGCCGGCGGGCCCCCTCATCTCGCCGTCGCCTGCCTGACCGTGGTGGACCCACTGGTCGCGGTCGGCCTCGGTGCCTTCCTGCTCGGCGAGGCCGCGCACCTGTCCCCGTGGACCGGCGCGGCACTGGTCGCCTGCGCGCTCGCCGCCGTCAGCGGTGTGTTCGCACTCGCTCGTCAACCTCGTGTCCTCATTCGAACGGAGCTCCCCGTGAACACCTCCAGCGCGCTGCGCGTGGTCATCGCCGCCGACACGTTCCCGCCGGACGTCAACGGCGCCGCGCGCTTCGCCCAGCGCCTGGCGACGGGTCTCGCGAGCAAGGGCCACGACGTCCACGTCATCGCCCCGGACTCGCCCCGCGCCACCGAGATCGAGGGCGTCACGGTGCACCGGCTGCGCTCGCACCGGCTGCCGTTCTACCCGGACTTCCGGTTCTGCCTGCCGTGGCAGGCCTCCCGCGAGGCCGACGAGCTCGTCAAGGCGCTCAAGCCCGACGTCGTGCACGTCCAAGCCCACTTCGTGGTCGGCCGGTTCGTGCTGAACTCCGCTGTGGCGCAAGGCATCCCGACGCTCGCGACGAACCACTTCATGCCGGAGAACCTGTTCAGCCACGCGCACGTGCCGTCGTTCCTGCAGGGCCTGTCCCGCAAGTGGGCCTACCGCGACCTCGCGCGGGTGTTCGGCAGGGCCGACATCGTCACCGCCCCGACCCCGCGTGCCGTGCAGCTGCTGCACGAGAGCGGCTTCCCCGAACGCGCCGTCCCCGTGTCGTGCGGCATCGACATCGACCGCTACCAGCGTTCGGTGACGCACAACGACCGCCCCACGGCCCTGTTCGTCGGCCGCCTGGACGAGGAGAAGCGCGTCGACGAGTTCCTGCGCGCCCTGGCCCGCGTGCCCGGTGCGTTCGGCGAGATCGTCGGCGACGGCACCTGCAGGGCCGAGTGGGAGCTCCTGGCCCGCGACCTGGACATCGCCGACCGCGTGCGCTTCCACGGCTTCGTGTCCGAGGACGAGCTGCTCGACGCCTACGCCCGCTGCGACCTGTTCGTCATGCCCGGCGTCGCCGAGCTGCAGAGCCTCGCGACGATGGAGGCGATGGCCGCGGGCAAGCCGGTGGTCGCCGCGAACGCCATGGCCCTGCCGCACCTCGTGCACCACGGCCGCAACGGCTGGCTGTTCGAGCCGGGCGACGTGAACCAGCTGGCCCAGCGCCTGCACACGCTCGTGCACGACGCGCCCACGCGGGCCCGGATGGGCGCGGCGAGCAGCGAGATCATCTCGCACCACGCGCTGGCGGCGACGCTGGAGCGGTTCGAGGCGCTGTACGCGCGGGCGATGGGCCGGACGGTGCCGGTCATCGCGCTGGCGGCCTGAGGCTCGGGGGAGCAGGAGGGGTTCGGGGGCCTGGAGGGGATTCCGGGTGGTGAGGGGGCGTCGGTCCGGTCGCGCAGGGGGCGGCCGGACCGACGGCACGTCTTGGGGCCTACTCCGCCGGAAAGTCGGCCGACGCGCTCACCGCGGCCCACTTCTCCGTCTCCGCGCTCCGCTTCGCCTCCGCCGCCAGCACGTGCTCCACGGCCGCCGCCCCGAGCACCAGCCGGCGAGGCGGCTCCTCGGACGCCACCACGTCCAGGACCACCCGCGCGGCACGGGCCGGGTCGCCGGGCTGCACGCCGTCGGTCTCGTCGCGGAACCGGTTGACCGCGCCGACGGTCTCCTCGTAGTCCGGGCCGACCTCGTGCCGGACCATCGACGAGCCCTGCCAGTCCGTGCGGAACGCGCCCGGCTCGACGATCACGACGCGCACGCCGAACGGCGCCACCTCGCTCGCCAGCACCTCGGAGAAGCCCTCCACCGCGAACTTCGCCGCCTGGTAAGCGCCCATGCCCGGCGTGCCGCCCGCGCGGCCGCCGACGGACGAGAACTGCACGAAGGTGCCGGAACGCTGCCGCCGCACCACGGGCAGGGCCGCCCGCGTCACGTTCACGACGCCGAACAGGTTCGCCTCGACCTGGGCGCGGAAGTCGGCCTCGCTCATCTCCTCGATCGGCGCGCTGTCGGCGTAGCCGGCGTTGTTCACGACCACGTCGAGCGACCCGAACGCCGCGACGGCCTGCTCGACCGCGGACGCGGCGGCAGCGGAGTCGGTCACGTCCAGCGCGACCGCGCGCGCTCGGTCCGGATACCGCGCCACCAGGTCGTCGAGCTGCTCGGGACGCCGTGCCGTCGCGACGACCCGGTCACCCGCCTGCAGGGCAGCGGAAGCCAACTCGCGCCCGAAGCCCCGCGACGCCCCGGTGATGAGCCATGTCCTCGTCATCGTCACTCCCATAAGTGTCACTCTTGATGACACTTATGACGCACAGGGCGCCCGGAAAATGCCCGGCGAGGGCATGGTCTGGGTCACACACCGACGCCGTGCAGGAACGTCTGGACCACGAGCCGGGCCGCCACCGCGGGCGGGAGCGACGGCATCTCCTGCGCGACCGTGTGCAGCTGGGTCTGCAGCACCCGCAACGACCAGCCGTCGGGCAGGCCGCGGGAGAGCACCCCGGCCTGCTCGGCGCGGCGCAGGAAGTCGTCCATCCGCACGTCCAGCTCCTCGCGGCGGCGGCGGACCTCCGGGTCGGTCACCGTGCGGATGTCGACGGGCCACTCGCGGCTGAGCCGGATGCCACCCTCGGCGAACGCCAGCAGCGCGTCGCGCACCGGGCGGTCGTCGAGGGTCGCCTCGACCAGCGCCGCGAGCCGGTCCAGCCGGGCGCGGTAGACGGCCAGCAGCAGCTCCTCGCGCGAGTCGAAGCGCCGGTAGACGGTCCGCTTGTCCACGCCCGCCGCGGCGGCGACGTCGCTGATCCGGGCGAGGGGGTCCGTCGAGAACACCCGTGCGGCGGCGCGCAGCACCGCTTCGACGTTGCGCGTGGCATCGGCCCTCATCGGGTCAACCTACCGCCAGTCCACTGCGGATGGTGCCCGGCCGCAGCTTCGTCTCAATTCGTTGCGCGACAAGAAGTCCGGCCGGGGACAGGGTGAGCTCCGCGGGGTGTTCGCCCTCTCCCGCGACGAGGAACCGGTAGAGCGACGCGTGGCCCTCCAGTCGTTCGCGCAGCACCTCCGCGACGGCGCGGTCTTCGGGGTAGACCGCCGGGATCGCCTCGTCGACGAGCTGCAGCCGGATGCGGCGGCGTTCCGCACGGGGCACGTACCAGGACGTGACCAGCAGCAACGTCAGCCCGAACACCAGCGCCGTGCCGATCACCGCCTGCCAGGCCCGGCCCTGGAACCCGAACAGCAGCAGGACGTCGGCCACGGCCAGGTACCCGATGCCGTAGACGACGGCCCAGCCCGCGGTCGCGGCGGCCGGCGGCTCGGCCCGTTCCGTGCCCCAGACGCCTTCGACGCGCCGCCAGCGCTGCAGCGACTTCCCGCCGGACAACGCCATCCGGACACCGAACGCTCCACAGAGGACGGACGCGGGGATCACCAGCCACGGCCGCAGGTGCAGCTCGAACCGCCACACCGCCCACGCCAGCGCCGCGACCCCCAGCACCACGGCGGCCTTCTTCCAGCGCCGCCGCAAGATGTCCAACGGCTTGAAGTCGGCCATCACCGCCAGCGGCGTGCGGACCGGTGCGGGCAGTGACCCCAGCACCAGCAACGCCGTGACCACCAGCGCGACGCCCGCGACCGTGATCGTGCCGGTCGTGACCTCCGCCCGGTCGCGGGGCAGTCTCTCGACCGCGATGGCCGCCAGCGGGATCACCGGCGACAGCAGCACCAGGCCGTGCAGCAGACTGCCGCTCCTCAGTGCCGCGTAACCGAAAGCGGCCAGCAACGACGCCGCGCCGACCGCCGCGCCCGGACCCGCCGCCCACGTCGGCAGCACCCCGAACAGCGCCATCACGACGAGCGCGCCGCCGACCGCGAGCCCGAGCAGCCCCAGGAACCGCG
>NZ_DASVFL010000014.1:0-9814 GCF_036380075.1 Lentzea sp.
GTTCCCGTCACAAGCCGCACCAAGAGCGAGCCACGCCTGAGGGGGTATGTCAAACGGCCGAAAAGCGTGGCCGTTTGACATACCCCCTCAGGCGCAGCAAGAGCTGTGGTGCGACTCGTGACGGGAACCCCACCGCGGAGAGCTTCGCTCAAAAGCCAAGAGCAAAAGCCAAAGCTGAGAGCTCGCCTTCGGCTTCGCGCTTCGCGTTAGAACTTCACCAGCATCTTGCCGGTGTTCTCGCCCTTCAGCAGGCCCAGGAAAGCTTCCGGTGCCTTGCGGACGCCGCCCTCCACGATCGTCTCCGAGTACTTCAGATCGCCCTTGGCGATCCAGGCCGCGACCTCCTCCACGAACTTCGGCTGGAGGGCCTGGTGGTCGCCCACCAGCATGCCGCGGATCGTCAGGCGCTTCGAGAGGACCTGGATGATGTTGCGCGGGCCGGTCGGGGGCTCGGAGCTGTTGTACTGCGAGATGGCGCCGCAGATGGTGACTCGGCCGTTCAGGTTCAGCGAGTTGATCGCCGCTTCGAGGTGTTCGCCGCCCACGTTGTCGAAGTAGACGTCGATGCCGTCGGGGGCGGCCTTGGCGAGCTGTTCGGCCACGGGGCCGTCCTTGTAGTTGAAGGCGGCGTCGAAGCCCAGTTCCTCGGTCAGGTGCTTGACCTTCTCGGCGGAGCCCGCGGAGCCGATGACTCGCGAGGCGCCCTTCAGGCGGGCGATCTGGCCCACGATCTGGCCCACCGCTCCTGCCGCGCCCGAGACGAAGACGGCGTCGCCCGGCTTGAACTCCGCGGTGGCCAGGAGGCCCGCGTAGGCGGTCAGGCCCGGCATGCCCAGGACGCCCAGGTACGTCGTCAGCGGGGCCACGTTGCCGTCCACCTTCACGGCGTGCTTGGCGTTCACCAGGGCGTACTCGCGCCAGCCCAGGCCGTGCAGGACGTGGTCGCCCACGGCGAAGTCGGGGGAGTTGGAGGTGACGACCTCGCCCACCGCGCCGCCTTCCAGCGGGGCGCCCACCTGGTACGGGGCCACGTACGACTTCGTGTCGTTCATGCGGCCGCGCATGTACGGGTCGACGCTCATGACCACGTTGCGCACCAGGATCTGGCCCTCGGCAGGGGTGGGGACCTCCACCTCGGCGATCTCGAAGTTGTCCTCGGTCGGCCAGCCCTTCGGGCGGGAGGCGAGTCGGACTTCCAGTGCGGTGGTCATGGTCTGGCCATCTCCATCCTGTTTGCGGATCAGTTATCCGTTTCAACCGGCTGTCGTGGACCACTGTTCCTGGATGTGAGCTAAGCCGCAGGGAGAAGTGTCGTGACCTCTCGGTAGGCGTAACCGAGCTTGCGGTACAGAGCGATGGCCGCCGCGTTGTAGCTCTCCACGAAGAGGGCGGCGGTGCCGTAGAGGGTGAGCAGGGACGACGTGACGAACTGGCACACGCGGTGACCCAGGCCCTTGCCCGTGTGGGACGGGTGGACGGCCACGCCCATCATGAAACCGACGTCCGTCGACGACCAGGCCTCTGCTGCCGTGGCGACCAGGGTGCCGGCGTCGTGGACGCCCGCCCAGCGGGCCACGCCCTTCTCGCCCGGCCAGGCCCAGGAGCTCGGGTTGGCGGCTTCGAGCAGCGGGCTCACCTGGCCGGTGTCGGTGAGCCAGCCGGCCTCGTCGGGCAGGTCGAGGGTGCCGGTGCGGTCCATCCAGCCGAACGGCTTGTTCTCCACCCACGGCGACGGCATCAGTTCGTTGACCTGCAAGGCCAGCGGGCGTTCCATCAACGGGCGCAGCTCAACGCCCCGGCCGTGCGCGGCCAGGAGCGAGGCCACGCCCTCCGGCGGGCCGGACAGGATCAGACGGCGTCGTCTGGCCAGGCACGGGGCGTGCACCGCCACCGCGCCGTGGTGTTCCCAGGCTGCACCGCCGGCCTGGAGTGCCTGGGCCGCCCAGCGGACGAGGGAGTCGTCGCTGGCGTCCTGCACCGAGGCCGCGGTGCGCAGGCGGCGCACTCAGTCCTTCTGCTTGCGGCGCAACAGCGTCCGCTTCGCGAGCGAGTCCTCCAGCGCCTGGTACGCGTCGTCCATCGCCCTGTTGTAGTCGCCCTGCGGGCGGGGCAGGACCGTCTCGTCCGGCAGCGGGAAGGTGACCATCTGCAGCCAGCGCTCGTTCCAGAGCTGTTCGACGGCCTGCTCCCAGTGCAGGGCGGCGCCCATCCGCACGACCCGTTCGCGGTCGCGGACCTCGGCGATCTGCTCCTGGGTCGCCGCCAGCCGCTCCGCGAGCTCGGCGCACCGCACCTCGTCCAGCTTGCGCTGGCGGGCGGCCGCCTCCGTGGCGATGGCGATGATCTCCTTGTAGCGCTCGACAGCGGACGCGGTGGGCACTCCGATCACCTCCTCGCTCCTGCGCTGCGACGGGACCGGGTCGAACATGGTCGTCATCATCGGGTTCATCACGCTTCTCCTGTGTCGAACGGGATGATCACTTGCGGTCGCGAGTGCTCGAACCTGTCGAAGAACAGGCCGCGGCGGGGCCGCGGTGACCACGCCATCACCTGCTCCGGTCCGAGCGACAGCAGTTCCTTGCCCTGGACGTCGAACGCCACCCAGGCGCCGATGTCGTCGTACACACCGGGTGGCAGGGCCGCCTTGAGCCGCTGCACGCCGCGCCACCAGCCCAGCACGTGGGTGCGGTTCTCCGGGCCGTGCTTGAGCACGGTCCGCAGACTGTCCAAAGCGGACGTCCTCGTCACCGGATCCTTCTGCTCCAGCAACGTCTGTGCGGCGTCGACGCCGTAGAGCACCAGGTAGTGCGGTGCCAGCGGCGTGTCCGCCTCGCCTTTGCCGATCGACTGCAGCCTGGCCGCGGTCTCGTTCAGCACGTCGCGGAAGCCCTCGATGCCGATCACCGGGGCCTCGTGTCCCGCCGCGCTCAGGCGCTTGGACAGGTGCAACGCCGAGGGCATCGCCTCCTCGACCAGGCAGGCCAGCGTGAACACCGCCTCGTGCGGGTGGTGCTGCCTGCCCAGTGACGCGGCCGCTCCGCCGAGCACCGCGGCCGCGTCCTGGACCACCGAGCCGATCACCGCGATGTTGCGGCCCGGCGTGCGGGCGAAGCGAACACGTGCCGCGCTGCCCGCGACGTCGATGACCTGTCCGAGGAGCACGGTAGGCGATGCGTCACCGGGTCGCAGGTCGGAGAAGTCCTGCACGGCGTCGATCAGCGGGATCTTGCTGCCGTCGAACAGACCGGGCGCCTGGCCGGGCTCGCGGCGCCACAGCTCGGTCTGCAGGAAGTCCATGGTGCCCTTGGACGTCGAGTCCGGGATGCGGCAGATCTCGTTGCCCGGCTTCACGCCCGACTCGTGGTTGATCACCGCGTGCCAGCGCGGGAGCTCCACCGCGGCGTCGTTCTGCGGCTCGGCCAGCACCCGGCGGGCCTTCGGCAGCGCGATGCGGACCGTGAACTGCTCGAAGATCGCCGACTTGCCCCAGAACCCCTCGATGCCCGAGACGTCCTGCGACGACAGCACGAGGTGGATGCCCTGCGAACGGCCGCGGCGCGCCACGTCCTCCAGCAGCTGCGTGGCGGCGGCGGTGACCTGGTCGCGTTCGCCGAAGAGGTACTGGAACTCGTCGATCACCGCGACGATCCGGGGCCAGCGGCCACCGGGGTCCTCGGCGCGCAGGTGCTCGAGCTTGGTGACCTCGTGCTGCTTGGCCGCGTCCGCGCGCCGGCGCATCTCGTCGGACAGGAACCGCAGCAGCGCCACGCCGAACTCGCGGTCGGTGTTGACGTTCACGCCGACCAGGCGCGCGTGCGGCAGCCACGACGGGTCCTTGCGGCCCGGCGCGAACTGCGCGAACGACACGCCCTCCTTGAAGTCCAGCAGGTACAGCTCCAGCTCGTCCGGCGAGTACCGCGCGCACAACGAGCCGAGCATCGCGTAGAGGAAGTTCGTCTTGCCGGAACCGGACGGCCCGCCGATCAACGCGTGCGGCGAGGTGTCGCCGAGCTGCACGCAGACCTGCTCGCCGTCGTCGAACCCGACCGGCGCGATGACCCCGGCCGCCGAGCTCTCCGTCCACGGCCGGTCCGGCAGCAGGTCGCCGAACGTGCCCATCCGCGACCGGCGTTCCTCGCGCTTCTCCGCGATGGCGGCGCAGGCCCGCGGCACGAGCGTCCGCGGGAACGGCGGGTCGAGCGTCACGCGCACGTGCTTGCCGGTCATCGTGCAGGTCGCGGTGCCGTCACCGCGCAACGAGACCGTCTCCACCGGCGAGTTGACCGTGATGGGGATGTCCACGATGAACAGCTGCACGCCGCACGCCAAACCGTTGCGCGCCACGCGTTGCAGCTGCTGCTGGTGTTCTTCCTTCAACGCCTTGCGGTTGCCGAACAGCACAGCGATCCGCCACGGCTCGGTGCGCCGGCCCTCACCGCTCACCGACCGCACGGTCAGGTGCCCGTCGACCAGGACCTTCGTGTGCACCTGGCGGATGTGCTCGGACAGCTCGTCGAGCAGCTCGTGCAGCCGCGCCGGGTCGTGCACCGTCAACAGGTTCGCGCGGGTCAGCGGGTAGAGGCCGGGCAGCGACCCGGTCAGCTGGCCGACGTCCCACACGTGGACGTGCACGAGTCCCGGCTGGAAGTGCGAGAGCACCCGCAGCAGCAGCGACTCGACCAGCGTGTCGGCGAGCTGCCGGCTGTCCGGAGTGGACGAGACGTGCAGGTGCGACTGGTCGAGCAACGGCACGGCGACGGGGAACGGCGCGGCCTCCGGCGCGGACGTGACGACGCCCGTGCCGATCCGCCACAGCTCGGGAACGCCCTCGCTGCCGTCGTGCGTGCCGGGATGGCCGAGCCACGACTCGTGCGGCCAGGAGGCGGGACCGCGGGCCACCGAGTTCACCAGCTCGGTCAGCTGGTCGGGGCCCGTCGTGGTCCACTCGTGGTACGACTGCTGCCAGTCGTGCCTGATCTGGGCGAGGCGGTCCTGGAACTCGGCCATCGACAGCGGTGCCTGGCGCGGGTTCGAGGGGCGCTTCTCGTCCACCACGAGGAACGGCGTCACGTTCGTCAAAGCGCTGTCCTGCAACGCTTTGTCGACGCCCATCCCGCGCACGGTGAACTCGAACACGTCCTTCGCGTGCTCCGTGGCGAGCGCCCTGTGCTCGCGCGCCACGGACCCCAGCGCGGCCGAAACGGCGCGCTGGAACACCTCGAAGGCCTCCTCGACCTTTCGCCGCCGGTCGTCCCGCCTGCTCATCACAGCTCCACGGTGAGTCGTTGTATCCGCTCCAGGGTTCCCACCATCAACTCCAGCTGATCGGGGAATCTTTCCTTGGCGCGCACGAACTCCACTGGAAGCAGCGACTCGTGGTGGTTCTCGCTCGACTCGGCCAGGATGGCGACGGCCTCGTCGAGGCCCTCCTGCGCGGACCGCACGCTCCGGTACGACTCGCGCAGGATCTCGCTCGCCTGCTCGAGCGCGGCGCGGACCTCGGCGATGGACGCCATCAAAGCCTGCTGTTGATGCCCTCGGCCCCGGAGATGCCGGCGCCGAGGTAGTTCTGCAGCTCGCTCACACCCGAGACGACCTGCTGGAACTGGGCGTTCGTCGTCTCGACGTCCGCCTGCACGGAGCCCTGCGTGACCGATGTCAGCAGTTGCTGCGCGTCCTCGGCGAGCTCAGCCGCCTGCTGGAGGGCCGACTGGCTTTGGCTCGCCTTGTCGATCGCCTGGGCAATTGCGGCACGGACCTCTTCGATGCTGGCCATGTCGGCTCCCGAACCCTCCCGGAACAGAGTGGTCGTACAACCACCCTCTGTAGAGATTGTGCCCAGATTTTCACAGTTGAGAGCGAAGATGCGCTAACCGGGTAGATGCCTGAATCCACTCGAACGGGCCTTGCTTTAATGATCAGTTAGGCGCGGCGCTGGCCCCCTGACCGAGCGTGTAGTGACGCTCACAGAAGCCCCTACAGCCTGTTGTGCGGAAGCGGCGATCGGCCGGGTGAATTACGACGGCTTCGAAGCCGCGTTGTCACGCAAAGTGCCTGCACCGAACGGGTCATCCCCCGCCCAGACCTCCACCAGAACGCGCTCGGCGCCCGGCACGAGCGCCGTGATGAGCTCCGGCTCGTCCAGAACCGTCCACGCCGTGGGCGGCTCGCACGCCACACGGGGCGTGGAGAAGCCGTCGCCCAGTCCGCGCACGAAGGTCCGGACGGCCCGTGCGAGGGCCGCGGAGACGTTGTGGGTGGCCTTCTCGGTGCTCGGCCGGGTGATGACGACGGCCCAGCAGCCCGGCTCCTCGTCGGAGCAGTCGCGGGCGTCCACGATCCGGGCGCCCGCACGGCTGATGAGCGCGTCGCACGCGGCACGCGCCTGTTGCTCGTCCGCCGCCTCGACCACCACGGTGATCAGCAGCACGAGGTCGTCTTCGTCCATGACACCCGAAATGGTGTCAGATGACCCGCCGCGCGAACTCCAGCACCCGAGTGACTCCTCCGGCCAGGACGACCGGCTACGAGGCGTAGAACGCGCTGATCTCGATCCGGCCGCCCGAACACACCGGTCCGAGCGTCCACGGCACGCTCAGCGGCGCCGTCTCGTCCGGTGGGATGGCGGCGGCCTTCGTGGGCTCCGGCTGGCACGACCCCTCAACGGGCTCGTTGCCCGCGGGGATGACGCCCCAGTGCAGGTTCGCCGAGGCCTTGCCGCCCGGCGCGAGCGTCAGGGGAGTGGGACCGGGGTCGGCCTTGCGCTCCAGCTTCGTCGGCACCGCGCCGGAGGCGTTCTCCAGCTGGAAGCCGCTGTAGCCGCTGAGCGTGCACGGCGCCGAGCCGGAGTTCGTGACGACGAACCTGCCGTAGCGGTTACCGGCGCCGGCGTCCGTCGGGACGATGTCGCCTTGGAGCGAGGCCGAGCTGCAGCGCTGCACGGCGGGCGCGGCCGCGCCGGACTCCGCCACCGGCGAGGGGGACGCGCTGGCGCTGGTGGACGGGCTGGCGCTGGTGGACGGGCTGGCGCTGGAGCTGGAGGACGGTGCCGAGGTCGGCAGCGTCTGCGACGCGTTGTCCGGCGTTCTCGTCCCGCAAGCCGTGACGGAAGCGAGCACCAGCAGTCCACCTGCGATCAACCGACGAGTCATGGGTGCACCTCCTACCACCGAAGGATGTGCCCGAATTTCCACCAGCCAACGCAACGTGCCGGAAATTCACCGGATCTGGTGGATGTCCCAACCGTCCGGAAGTTCCGACATGCCCTGCACCGCCGCGGTCCAGATGTAGGTCCACGCGATCCGGCCGTCGGGCAGCACGACGCGCACGCGCCGGTAGTCGCCGCCCTCGTACTCGTCGAGCAGCGGCAGCGCGACCTCCGGCGACCGGAGCCGCAGGACGAAGCCGGGCACGCCGAGGCCGGCGCCGGGACGCAGCGCGGGGTAGCCGAGGCCGGTGTCGAACAACGTGCCGGGCAGGTGGGTCTCCTCGGACTCCACGACGTGCGGCTCCATCAGCTGCCAAGCGCTTGCGCCCGGCTGAAGCGTGCCGTAGACGAACAGCAGCTCCGGCCAGTCGTCGGCCGACGGGTCGCCGAGGACCTCGGTCACCTCGAGTCCGTCCGTCATGGCAGGCCTCTCGCCCAGCACGCGTGCGCCCCGCTGCGACACGTCCGCGCATCGGACCATACGGCCGTTGAAGAGCACGGGCATCCGCTTCTTGGACCCCGCCGTGTAGGCGAGAACGCTGTCGATGACGCCACCGTTGTAGAGCACCACACGGCCCGTGTG
Organism: Lentzea sp.; assembly: GCF_036380075.1. NCBI lineage: Bacteria > Bacillati > Actinomycetota > Actinomycetes > Pseudonocardiales > Pseudonocardiaceae > Lentzea > Lentzea sp. Next base: position 7,791 of record NZ_DASVFL010000014.1, read on the forward strand.
CAGGCGTACAAGGCGATAGCGCAGACCGCGGCCCTCGCACCGGTCCAGCACCCGCAGTTGCTCAGGCGTGGCGAACCAGATGGAGTGCTCCTCGACGACGCCGGGCGCGCCCGCGAGAGTGGCGGGACGCTGCCCGTCACGCAGGCGCAGTCCGGCCGCCCAGACAGCAGAAAGGCCCTCGCACCGTGCGCGGAGCACGACAGCGGGGCCCGTGAGTCCGAGCTCCTCGCGGAGCCAGGTCAGCTTGCTCGGGTTGGCGTTGGAGCCGTACCCGAGCACCGGCATTCGCGCAGCCAGCGGGGGCTCGCCGTGGATTGCGAGCCATTGGTCTAGATCGATGTTCTCAGGCTCAACCCGCCATCCCGACTCCATCGTGAGATCCGGGCGCACTGGCCAGCCTGTTTCGTCCACGTGAACGAAACAGTGGTCTGGACGAGTGCCCGGATAGGGCTCCGCCGGATGGCTTTCGTCGGTGAACGGTTGGGCCATTGGTCCATTGTGCCAGTCTCAGGCCCCAGAATGCGCCCCCTGATCGTGACCCATCCGAGGTCTTTCTCGGTCTTCAGCGGAAACAGTGAGAACCTTCACTAAGCAATCGGGTGACAACTCCGATGTCTACCGGTGAAGGCTCCGGCCCGGCTCAGGGGTTGTCATAGCGCCGCTGCGCCTGCGACACCTCGGGCTGGTTGGACTCGATCCAATGGGCGAGCGCCACGAGGTGGCACGCGGCCCCCTTGCCGAGCGGCGTCAGGGCGTACTCGACGTGCGGCGGGATGACGGGCTTGACGTCCCGGTCCACGAATCCGTCGCGCTCCAGCGTCCGCAACGTCTGCGTCAGCATCTTCTCGCTGACGACGTCCTGCAGCTCCCGCCGCAGCGCGCTGAACCGCCACGACCCGCCGTCGGACAACACCTGGAACACCAGCACACCCCACTTGCTTGTGATGTGCTCCATCGTCGCCCGCTCAGGACACACGGTGACCTGCATGCTCACCTCCGAGTAAGTACCCTACTCCAAAGTAGGTACTTTCCACAGGTTAGCGCTAACCGCATGCTGGCCTCATGACGATCCTCATCACCGGAGCCACCGGCCAGCTCGGCAACGCAGTGGTCCGCTACGTCCTGGACCGCACCTCGGAGCAGGTCATCGTGTCCGTCCGCAACCCGGAGAAGTTCACGCTGACGGGCGTGGAGGTCCGCCAGGGCGACTTCGAACAGCCCGAGACCCTCGACTTCACGGGCGCGGACAAGCTCCTGATCGTGTCCGGCGAGGCCCCCGACACCGACACCCGGATCCAGCAGCACGAGAACGCCATCGCCAAGGCCGTCGAAGCCGGCGTGGGCCACATCTTCTACACGAGCATCACCGACGCCGACACGTCCACCGTGGGCGTGGCCGTGGTCCACAAGGCCACCGAGGAAGCCATCAAGGCCACCGGCATCACCTACACGTTCCTGCGCAACGGCATGTACCACGAGAACTACGTGGGAGCCCTCTCCGGAGAAACGGTCGCGGTCTCCACGAAGGACGGCCGAGTGGCCAGCGCGGCCCGGGACGACTACGCCCTGGCCGCCGCCGTGGCCCTGACCACCGAGGGCCACGAGAACCAGACCTACGAGCTCACCGGCTCGACCTCCTGGTCCTTCCCCGAACTGGCAGGCGACCGCTTCCAGGACGTGAGCGACGAGGACCTGATCGCAGCCGGCGTCCCGGCGATCTTCGTGGACTTCTTCAAGGCGATCCGCGAGAACGTCTTCGCCGAGGTGCGCCCGGACCTGGAGAAGCTGCTCGGCCGCCCCTCCCGCCCGATCGCCATCTGACACCCAACCCAAGCGATGCCGAAGGCGAGCCGTCACCCCTGACGCCGACCAGAGCCGGTGAACCCACCCGTTCTTGTGCGATTGGGGCTTGACTTTGGGTGCGAGGTGCTACCCCTCTCGGGCTCGGCCGGTCGCGAAGCGTCCGGCCGTTTTCCGGCCGACCACAGCGCCTCGCAAGGGCCCCGAAGTCAAGCCCCAATCGC
>NZ_DASVFL010000015.1:0-9514 GCF_036380075.1 Lentzea sp.
ACGAGACCGACGAAGACGTTGGGGCAGCAGGAGTTTCGGCGTGCACGGCCCCCTGCGTGCACCCCGCCACCGACATCAACGCGACCGCCACGAGCACCATCCGCATCGAGCACCCCCTCGCTCAACCCGATCCTTTGCCGAAGTAGACGGCGGGAGGAGCGGCGAGGTTGCAACGCGGAGGGCCCGCCTCCCGTAACGGTTGGGAGACGGGCCCTCGCGGAATGCGGTTACCGGGTTACAGGCCGCCCACGTTCGAGCTGACCCACGAGCGGTAGTACGAGACGTCCACGTAGATCGACGGCGCCTGGGCGCAGTTCGCGCCACCGCCGGAGCGGCTGGTCGCACCGATCAGCTCCCAGCGGCCGGACACGGACTTCACCTGCGGGCCACCCGAGTCGCCGTAGCAGGCGCCCTTGTTGCCGTCGGTGTTGTTGGTGCAGATCTCCGACGCGCCGGAGATGCCGGAGCACCGGCTGTCCGCGACGATCGACGTGTTGAGCTCCTGCAGGGTCACGGGAGCACCGCAGGCACCGCGGACCGGGCAGGTCTGGCCCCAGCCGATGATGCGGGTCGCCGTGCCGACGGCGCCGGACGCCGACGAGATGGTGATCGGGGCCTGGCTGACCGAGGTGTTGAGCTGCACCAGCGCCAGGTCGGCCGACGGGTGCGTGATGATCCGCGACGCACCGGTGGTGGTGCCGCCGCTGGTGCGGTTCGTGGTGCCGATCCGGGTGCGGATCGAGGCCGCCGAGGAGCCCTGGACGCAGTGCTTCGCCGTGACGACCCAGTTGGCCTTGATCAGCGAGGCGCCGCAGAAGTGGCTGCCGGAGGTGCTCTGCAGGGACACCATGAACGGGTAGACCTGGGTGGCGTTGCCGCCGCCGACGATCATCGGCGAGACCTCGCCGTCAGCGGTGGGAGCCGGAGCCGCGGTGGCCATGGCGGCGCTGGCGAGCAGGGCGCCCGCGGCCACGGCGATTGCGGAGAACAACGAACGTGCCCTCATCGTCGAGTTCCTTTCCTGAACCCGGCGCAGGGTTGCCGGGGTCAGGACGGAAACTAAGGACGAATGCGACCAATCACTAGGGTCACTCGGAGGGTGACTGTCCGTTGACGGTTCACAGATTCACAGTGCGCTACGGCAGCGGCTGCTGCGCGTCCTCGGGGATGTCGAAGTCGACGGAGGAGTATTCGCGCAGCTTGTGGAGGCTGTGGAAGCCGTCGATCATCCGCACGGTGCCGGACTTGGACCGCATGACGATCGACTGGGTCGTGCAGCCGCCCGCCCGGTAGTGCACGCCGCGCAGCAGGTCGCCGTCGGTCACGCCCGTGGCGCAGAAGAAGACGTTGTCACCGCTCACGAGGTCGTTCGTGGTGAGCACGCGCGACAGGTCGTGGCCTGCGTCGATCGCCTTCTCGCGCTCCTCGTCGTCCTTGGGCCACAACCGGCCCTGGATGGCGCCACCGACGCACTTGAGGGCCGCCGCGGCGATGATGCCCTCCGGTGTGCCGCCGATGCCCACGAGCATGTCCACCCCCGACGTGGGACGTGCGGCGGCGATCGCACCGGCCACGTCGCCGTCGGAGATGAAGTGGATGCGGGCGCCGGCCCTGCGGACCTCCTGCACGATGCTCTCGTGCCGCGGCCGGTCGAGGATGCACACGTTCACGTCCGAGACGTCGCTGTGCTTGGCCTTCGCGACGCGGCGGATGTTCTCCGCGAGCGGCGCGGTGATGTCGATGACGTCCGCGGCCTCCGGGCCCACCGCGAGCTTCTCCATGTAGAACACGGCGGACGGGTCGAACATCGCCCCGCGCTCGGCGACGGCCAGCACCGCCAGCGCGTTCGGCATGCCTTTGGCCATCAGCGTCGTGCCGTCGATCGGGTCGACCGCGACGTCGCACTCGGGGCCCTCGCCGTTGCCGACCTCCTCGCCGTTGAACAGCATGGGCGCCTCGTCCTTCTCGCCCTCGCCGATCACGACGACACCGCGCATCGAGACGGTGTGGATGAGCTTGCGCATCGCGTCGACCGCGGCGCCGTCACCGCCGTTCTTGTCGCCGCGCCCCACCCACCGGCCCGCGGCCATCGCGGCCGCCTCGGTGACGCGCACGAGCTCCAACGCCAGGTTCCGGTCCGGGGCTTCGCGACGTCGTTCCGCGGGGGTGTTCACCATTGCGCGCCTCCATGCGACTACTCAGCGTGCCGGATTTTTGATCGGCAGCTGAATCCTTGCACGGGATCACGCGTCCGAAACGTCCTCCTCGACGACGGCGAGAGCTGCATCGATTCGCTCGCGCGCGCCGGCGAGATGCTGCTCACACGTCTTGGCGAGCGCCTCGCCCCGTTCCCACAGCGCCAGCGAGTCCTCAAGCGACAGACCACCGGCTTCGAGCTTGCGGACCACTTCCACCAGCTCGTCGCGAGCGGCTTCGTAACCCAGTGTTTCCGAACTCACGCGGATTGGCTCCTCAGGCGGCTCAGCACGGTCGCGACGGCCAGGTCGTACCCGACCAGCGCCTCCGCGAACTCCTCGCCGTCACCCTCTCGCACCGCCTCGTCGATGAGCGCCTCGGCCTCCGCGACGCGCCGGTACTGCACCGTGCCGGCGGTGGCCTCGCTCAGGTCGTGCAACGTGAGGATCAGCGTGCGGCGGCCCCTGGTGTCGCAGTCGCCCACCATCGCCGTCCAGCACTCGGCCGCGGCGCGGTTCGCCGCCTCCGCCTTCGTGCGCAGGCCGGAGCCGCAGGAACCCGCCGCCTCCATGGTGAGGGGCAGGAACACGGCATCACGCATCATCGGTACCTCCCCCTTCCGAATCGGCTTCCGGGCTCAGGACAGCGGCCCGCACTGCACCGTCAACGACGCGTACCCGCAGCTGTGTTCCTGCGGGTGCGTCCGTCACGGAACGCAGGACCCCGTCGGGCCCGTCGGGTGTGACGAGTTGCACAACGGCGTATCCGCGGGCCAGCGTGGCGGCTGGTCCCAGGGTCGTCAAGCGGGCTTTGGTCCCGGACAGATGGACGTCTTCCCGATCGAGTCGTTGCGTGACTGCCCTGCGGCCCTGGTCGCGAAACCGCTTCACCTCTTCCGACCGGCGGTCCAACGGCCCGTGCGGGTCCGAAAGCACAGGTCGGGAGCGCAACGAGTCGAGCAGCCCGCGTTCCCGGTCGACCCAGCCGTGCAACGCGCGCCGGCCGCGGTCGCGCATCTGGCGGACGCGTTCACTCTCCTCGGCGACATCGGGAACCACCCGTTTGCCTGCGTCGGTGGGCGTCGAACAACGCAGGTCGGCGACGTGGTCGACGAGCGGGGTGTCCGGTTCGTGGCCGATCGCCGACAGCACCGGCGTGCGGCACGACGACACCGCGCGGCACAGCGCCTCGTCGGAGAACGGCAGCAGGTCCTCCACGCTGCCGCCGCCGCGGGCGATGATGATCACATCGCACTCCGGGTCGCGGTCCAGAGTGGACAGTGCGGTCATCACCTGGGTGACCGCCGTCGGCCCCTGCACGGCGACGTTGACGACGCGGAAGTGCGCGCCCGGCCAACGGTTCCGCGCGTTCGTCAGCACGTCCCGCTCCGCCGCCGACGCGCGGCCGGTGATCAAGCCGATCTTCTTCGGCAGGAACGGCGGCTTCCGCTTGCGGCGCGGGTCGAAGAGGCCTTCGGCGTGCAGCAGCTTGCGCAGCCGTTCGATGCGCGCCAGCAGCTCGCCGACGCCGACCGCGCGGATGTCGTCCGCGCGCAGGCTCAGCGTGCCGCGGTTCGGGTAGAAGCTGATCTTCCCGTGCGCGATCACGCGGCTGCCCTCGGTGAGCTGCAGCTCGCGGATCATCGAGGCGTTGCAGGTGATCGACATGGACATGTCGACGCTCGGGTCGCGCAGCGTCAGGAACGCCGTGGAGCTGCGCGCGTTGAGCTGCGTGACCTGGCCCTCGACCCACACGTCGCCGAGCCGGTTGATCCAGTCGAGCAACTTGCGGGCCACCGTCCGCACCGGCCAGGGGTTCTCCGGTGTGGACTTCGCCTCGGTCACTGCGCTGTGACGGTGGCGATCCGCCGGTTCAGCATGCCGACGAACTCGGGCCGCGACTCGTGCGCCTTCTCGTAGCGCAGCAGCTCTTCCAGTTGCTCGACGTCCAGGTTGCGCAGCCGTGCGCGCAGTTGGGCGATCGACAGCTCGTCGTAGCCGGGGAGGAACTCCGGCACCTCGGCGATCGCGCGTTCCTCTTCCTCCCACGGGTCGTCGGCGGGAGTTTCCTGAGAAGTCGTGACGGGCGTCTCGTCCTCGTCGAACGTCGCCCACTCCGGCTCTTCCTCGGCGGGCCGCAGTCCGGAGAGGACGTCGTCGCCCTTGATGGCGAGTTCGGTCACATGCTGCTGCACGCGCATGGAGAGCTGCATCGCCTCGCTGACCACCGTCAACGGGAGTCCGGCGAGCTGCTGGGGCAGCCTGCGGGCCTGTTCGAGGGCGGTCGCGGCGAGGCCGGCGGCGACGCGGACACCCAGTGGCAGTGGCTTCATGCCGCCTAGCCTGCCGCAACCGCGTCTGAAATGCCTAGGACCGCGGCTGGGTACCCTAGGTGGCATGCCCAAGCGAGTCCTGTTGGCGAAGCCGCGTGGTTACTGCGCGGGCGTTGATCGTGCCGTCGAGACGGTCGAGCTCGCCCTCGAGAAGTACGGCGCACCTGTCTACGTGCGCAAGGAGATCGTCCACAACAAGTACGTCGTGGAGACGCTGTCCGACCGCGGTGCCATCTTCGTCAACGAGACGGACGAGGTGCCCGAGGGCGCGCTCGTGGTGTTCTCCGCGCATGGCGTGTCGCCCGCCGTCCACGCGGAGGCCGAGCAGCGCTCGTTGCGCACCATCGACGCGACGTGCCCCCTCGTGACGAAGGTCCACAAGGAAGCGGTGCGGTTCGCTCGCGAGGACTACGACATCCTGCTGATCGGCCACGAGGGCCACGAGGAGGTCGAGGGCACCGCCGGCGAGGCGCCGGACCACGTCCAGCTCGTCGATACCGCCGAGGACGCCGCGAACGTCCAGGTGCGCGACCCGAACAAGGTGATCTGGCTGTCGCAGACGACGCTCTCGGTCGACGAGACCATGGTGCGCGTGCGGCAGCTCAAGGACCGCTTCCCCGAGCTGCAGGACCCGCCGTCCGACGACATCTGCTACGCCACCTCCAACCGCCAGACCGCGGTGAAGACGATGGCGCCGTCGTGCGACCTGGTGCTCGTCGTGGGCTCGAAGAACTCCTCCAACTCCGTGCGGCTGGTCGAGGTCGCGCTGCAGCACGGCGCCAAGGCCGCGTACCTGATCGACTACGCCAAGGAGGTTGACCCGGCGTGGCTGGACGGCGTCGAGACCGTCGGCGTCACGTCGGGCGCGTCGGTGCCGGACCTGCTGGTGATGGAGCTGCTCAAGCACCTGGAGTCGAACGGCTACGACGAGGTCGAGGAGATCACCACGGCCAACGAGAAGATCGCGTTCTCGCTGCCGCGTGAGCTGCGCAAGGACCTGGTGCGCTAGGACCCGTTGACACGCGAAGGGCGCTCCACCCGGCTCGGGTGGAGCGCCCTTCGTTCGTTCGGCGTGGGGTGCCAGCGGTCGCTGGGCGCGGTGTGGTCTTGGTTCTTGGTGGTGGGTGCGCTCCGGGACGGGCCCGAACGGCTGTGGAGCGCGCGCCTCCTGCCGTCGGCGCTTATCGCGTCGTGCGCACACGTCGCGTCGTGCGGATACCTCGCGTCAAGCGCACACCTCGCGTCGAGCGCACACATGCCGTCGAGCGCGCGCAACTGTCCAACGGGTGCGCGTGACCTTGGGTCAGCGGTCGTCGCGCGGAGGGCGGGGGCGGCGCTGGCCGGAAGGCCGTTCACCACGGGCGCCGTCCGGACGCGGGCGCCGTGCGGGCGCTCCCTCCGGCCGCGGCCGACGCGCCGGCGTGCCCTCGGAGCGTTCCGGACGTTCGGAGCGTTCCGGGCGGTCCGACGACGGGCGGGAGCGGCGCGGGCGGTCCTCGTCGGGCTCCTCCTCGCGCGGCCTGCGGACCGGCTTGGAGCGGTCCTTGATCTCCGCCTTGGCCTCGCGGACCTCGTCCCTGCTCGGGCGGTTCGGGTCCTTCTGCAGCACGATCCGCAGGATGCCCAGCGCCACGGTCACGGCGGTCGTCACGGCCATCACCGGGAAGCTGTCGATCAGCGGCTTGCCCAGGCCCAGCGCCATCGCGGACAGGCCGCCCTTGGCCACGCCGCCGGTGAGCAGCACGAGCGTGGGCACGGTGGCGGCGAGGACCAGCGGCGGCTGCACCATCGGCGCGAAGAGGCTGCGGCGCTGCACCAGCAGGATGCCGGCCAGGGCGCCGAGGAAGAACACCGCGTTGAACGTCCAGCCGACGGTCTTGCTGGAGTTGATGTCGATGAACGCGCCGATGAACGCCGGTACGAGGGCGCACAGGATCGCGGCCCACCAGGGGATTCCCTTGAACTCGCCGAAGATGGCCCGGTAGTTCCACGGAACCGCGTCGTAGTCTTCGACGTCGTCATCGAAGTCCGTGGAACGCTCGCGCAACTCACTCACGCCGCACACGGTAGCCGTTCGGCCAATCGGTGTTCGTGAGTCCGCGCCTTTCTCACCCAGAAGCAACCTCCGGGCACTCTCCGTGCGTTCTAGGCGGACTGTTCGTCAGCCCTTCGGACCAAGGGCAGGGGAGTGGGGGTGGCGGAGGCGTCCGTGAGCGGCTCGACGCTCGCCCGGAAGCCCTCCAGCGCGTCCAGTTCGCGCCGGCGTGCCGACAGGAACCGCTGCAGGTGCGTGGTGGAGAGGTTGACGGCCTCGATGGCGTTGTCGGCGGCGCGGTTGGCCCTGCCCGCCTGGAGCCTGACCTGTTCGACGTCGTCGGCCAGTGCCCGTTCGGTGACCGCGAACATCGCCGACGACGCGATCACGGCGAACCCGGTCGGGCCGCACAGGAAAACGCGGCGGTCGAGCAGCCAGCGCAGCAGTTCGGGATCGGTGTCCAGCGCGGCCACGACGGCGCCGTCGTTGGGGACGAACATGATCGTGCCGTAGATGGCGTCGGCCCAGCGCTGGTAGCCCTTGCCCGCCAGTTCGGCGGCACGCGAACGGATGTTGCGGACGTGCACGCGCAACGCGTCCTGGCGTTCCTGCGGGTCGTCCGTCTCGACCGCTTCCGCCCAGGTCGCCATGGACATCTTCGAGTCGACCGGGACCTGACGGCCGCCGCCGACGTTCAGGACCATGTCGGGCCGCACCGCGCCGCCGCCCGCGACGTCGGTCTGCAGCGTGTAGTGCAGGTTCTCGCGGAGTCCGAGAGCGCGCGCGGTCTCGACGAGCACCTGCTCGCCCAGTTCGCCCCGTCCCGAAACGCTGGAGAACGCCACTTCGTAGCGCTGGAGGGCCACCTGCTGCGCGTCGTAGCGCGCGCGTTCGGCTCCGATGGCGGCGAGCGCCTCGTCGGTGCGGCGGACGCTGTCCTGGTAGAGGCGCCAGACGAACAGCAACGCCCCGGCGCTCACGAGCGCCAGGACGATCGAGGCGGTGATGATCACTGCGGTCACGGCACCGATGATGCTCCCCCACCGGCGTTGAACTCGATCGGGTGACACGCCGGGAACCCTCCCGGGGATTTGTCGGACCCCGTCTCTACGGTTGTGCCATGCGGATCCTGCACACCTCCGACTGGCACGTGGGGCGGACGTTCCACGGTCGCGACCTGCTCGTGGAGCAGGAGTCGGTGCTGAGCGGCCTCGCCGACCTGGTGTCGACCGAGAAGGTCGACGTCGTGGTCGTCTCCGGCGACCTCTACGACAGGGCCGTGCCGTCGGCGGACGCGGTGGCGTTGTGCGCGCGGGTGCTGATGAGGATCCGGGCGGCGGGGGCGACGATCGTGATCACGCCCGGCAACCACGACTCGGCGGCGCGCATCGGCGTGTTCGGCGAGTTCGCGGCGGCGGGCGGGCTGCACCTGCGCACGCGGATCTCGTTGCTGGACAAGCCAGTCGAGCTGGCCGACGAGCACGGGCCGGTCGCGGTGTACGGGATCCCGTTCCTCGAACCGGAACCAGCCCGGCACGCGCTCGGGGTGCCGGACAAGGGCCACGCGCCCGTGCTGACCGAGGCCATGCGGCGGATTCGCGCCGACCTGGCATCGCGCGAGGCGCGGTCGGTCGTGCTGGCGCACGCGTTCGTCACTGGCGGGGCGCCGTCGGAGTCCGAGCGCACCATCGCGGTCGGCGGCGTGCAGGACGTGTCGATGCACGTGTTCTCCGGCGTCGACTACGTGGCGCTGGGCCACCTGCACGGGCCGCAGACGCTCGCGGAGAACCTGAGGTACTCGGGCAGCCCGCTCGCGTACTCGTTCTCCGAGGCGCGGCACCGGAAGTCCGTGTGGCTGGTCGAGCTCGACGCGGGCGGCCTCGTCGGCGTCGAGCGGCGCGATCTGCCGGTGCCGAGGCAGCTGGCGACCGTGACGGGTACGTTGGCCGGCGTGCTGGAGGACCCGGCGCACACGCCGCTGGAAGACCACTTCCTGTCCGTGGTGCTCACGGACCAGGTGCGGCCGATGGACGCGTTGCGGCAGCTGCAGAAGCGGTTCGAGCACGCCGTGCACGTCGAATGGCGGCCCGAGCAGGGGCCGCAGCACGACATGACCTACGCGGAACGCGTGCGCGGCCGCAGCGACGAGGAAGTGGCCTGCTGCTTCGTGTCGGACGCGCGCGGTTCCGAGCCGTCCGAGGCGGAGCAGGCGTTGCTGCGCGAGGCGTTCGCATCGGTGGCGAGGGAGCAGGAGCAATGAGACTGCACCGCCTGGAGCTGACGGCGTTCGGGCCGTACCCGCGGCCGGAGACCGTCGACTTCGACGAGCTGGGCGCGGACGGGTTGTTCCTGCTGCACGGCGACACGGGCGCGGGCAAGACGACGTTGCTCGACGCGGTGGCGTTCGCGCTGTTCGGCCGGGTTCCCGGCGCACGCGGCGACGTGAAGAAGCTGCGCTGCGAGTACGCCGACCCCGAGGTGCCGACGGAGGTGTCGCTGGAGCTCACCGTGCAGTCGCGGCGGTTCCGGATCGTGCGCTCGCCGGAGTTCGACCGGCCGAAGAAGCGCGGCGGCGGCTTCACCACGCAGCCCGCGAAGTGCTCGCTGACGTGGCTCGAGGGCTGGGACGGCGAGGGCATCACCCGCATCGACGACGTGGCGCGCGCGGTCGAGGACATGCTGGGCATGTCGTACGAGCAGTTCTTCCAGGTCGTGCTGCTGCCGCAGGGGGAGTTCGCGAAGTTCCTGCGGTCGGACACGGCCGAACGCGAGGTGCTGCTGGAGAAGCTCTTCGGCACCGAGCGGTTCCTCGACGTCGAGAAGTGGTTCCGCGACAAGCGGGTCGTGGCCGGTCGCGCGCTGGAGGAACGGAGGCAGGGCGCGGCCAAGCTGGTGCACCGCGTCGCCGAGGCCGCGTCCGAGGAGCCGTCGGACGAGCCGGGCTGGCTGGA
>NZ_DASVFL010000016.1:0-3396 GCF_036380075.1 Lentzea sp.
ACCGCGACGTGCGCGCCCGACTCGGCGACGAGGTCGATCATCGCGGAGAGGGTCTTGTCGGACAGGTCAGCAACGCCCTGGTGCCTGCTGTCCACGCACACCAGCGTCTGGCTCCGGCCGGTCGGTTCGAGGTGCCAGTGCTCGGCGGCGACGGGCTCGTCGGAACCGTGTCCGCTGAACCAGAAGAACGCGACGTCGTCCGGGCCCGCCTGGCCCAGGTGCGTGGTGAACTCGGCCATGACGCGCTTGCGGGTCGCCTCGCCGTCCCGCAGGACCTTCAGCCGGAGCCGGTCCTGCACGAGGGTGCGCAGCACCGCCTCGGCTTCGGTGACGTCGTTGCCGCAGCCGGCCAGGGCGGGCCAGGGAGACTGATAGGCGTCGATGCCGACGAGCAAGGCGTAGACGAGTCCCTGGTCAGTCATCCGTGTACTCCTTCGCCGTCTTGGCCGATCGGCTCAGGCCCGCGGCAGTGCTCTTGGCGTGCAACAGGTTCAGCGCCTCTTGGTCGAACGGCCCCTCGGTGGCGGCCAGTGGTGCGAGGTGGTCGGCGAACGCGCGGAACGCGTCGTCGAGATCACGCAGGGCGGGATCGGGCCGGCTGTCGCCGTCGTCCTCGCGCACGAACGACACCAGCATCGAGCACGATCGCCACAACTCGCGGCGGTAGATGTCGTCCAGCCCCGGCCAGTTCTGGTGGACCTCGGCCGGCAGTTCGGGTGTGAAGTGGTGGAGGATCACGCAGATGTTCACTCTGGACAGCGCGATCCCCAGGTCGAAGTACCGGCGCCGCTCCGGCCGCACGTGACCGCGAGTGGTCAGTTCCAGCAACTCGAACGTGCTCCTGATCGCCCCGCGGCGGCGGATCAGCTCCTGCTCGAGGTATGCCGCCGGGCGCACGAACTGACGGAGGTTCGCCATCGCGTGGTCGGCCGCGGCGACGAGGAGTTCCGGTACGCCGGCGCGGATGAGATGCGACCTCATCCACCTGCGGACGACGGCGAACTCCTGGAAGAGGCGATCCGCGACGCCGTCCGCGAACGCGAGCGGGAGCTCGGTGAAGGTGGAGTAGGCGTGTTCCAGGGTGTGGCCCAGGACCAGCTCCCACGGCGTGTTCCCGGTTTTGCCGCGCCGGGGCGGGTCCATGTCGCGCCGGTTCTCGGTCATGGCAGTCCGAACAGTTGGAAGGCGGCACAGCGAGCATCGTTCACGGTGTACTGGGCGTGCCGCAGCGCGAGCGCCGCGGAGCCCGTCTCCAGGTAGGCGGGGTAGAAGCAGTCCATCAGGCGAGCGGTCAGCTCGTCGTCGACCTCCCACAGCGGAGCGAGCACGGTCGTCGCGCCCGCGACCAGCAACGCGCCGGGCAGGCCGACGTACTCCGCGCCGGACAACACGGCGCCCGTGCCCGCGTGGCACGCGCCGAGCACGACCAGCGACGCGGTCAGCCGGGTGCGGGCGATCTCGTCGTACCAGAGCATCGCGGGTGTTCCCGCCCGGCCGGCGAGCCGCAGTCCGGTGAAGTCCGGATAGCCGGGCAGGTGGAACCCGTGACACGCGAGGTGGATGACGTCCGCGGCCGCCGCGCCGCGATACGCCGCCGGACTCGCCTGCGGACCACTGTGGATGGTGGCTTCGGCGAAGCACGCGGCTGCCCGGTCCACCTCTCCGCGAGCGTGCGGAAGACTCCCGTCGGGATCAGCCAGTCCGGCGAACGCGGTGGGCCGGCCTCTGACCGGCTCCTCGCCCAGCAGGGTCGCCAGCACGCTCAGGCTGGGCACGGACGCGACCTGGTAGTGATCGGACAGGCGCGGTTCGCCCAGCGACGCGAGCGGAATCTTCCACATGTCCCCGTCGGGAACCAGGAAGATCCGTGCGCCGTGCGGAACGTGGTCGGCCAGCAGTGCGGCGAGCGCGTCCACCGGGCCTGTCCCGGTGCGCCGGAACGAGGCCGCGACCGCGGCCAGGTCGTCCCGCTCGAACGAGCCGATGATCCGGCTGCCCTCCCGGGAGACGAGGAAGATCGTCCCGGGCGCGCCGCAGAACACGACGGCGTCGTCGCCGAGCAGTTCCCGCACCCGGTCGACCCTGACCGGAGCCTCCGCCGGCAGCGGGCCGGAGACGTCCCGGAGTGCCTGGTGCTCTGCCTGCCGTTTCGCGCGTCTCGCCTGGGAGAATCCACTGGTGAGCAGATCCAGGTGCTGCTGCGTCGGCTCGGCGAGGTAGCCGGCGAGCAGGCCGTCCAGGACGTGCCGCGCCTCCCCTTCCGCCGAGTAGCGCCTCGGCGCGGCCTCGTCCTCGCCGGACGGAGTCCCGTTCCGGCCGCCGATGTGGGCGAGGAGGGATCGGGCCGTGTTCCGTTCGAGCACGCCGACGCTGGCCTCGGGGCCGTCGCCCGCCACGCACGACGACAGCATCTCGTAGACCGGTGTGCAGAGGGCGGACAGCGCGTGCTGCACCGTGTCGGTCTGCGCGTGTGCGCGCATAATCTCGACCGGGACGAGCGCGTCCTCCAGCCGCCGGCCGTTCTCCGCGGACGGACCTTCCTGGGCGATCTCCACCAGGAGCGCGCCGATCTCCGGTGGCAGCCCACTTCCGTCGGAGACCGCCCGGCTCTCCAGGAACGCGAGCTTGTTCTGGCACACCGCGTGGAAGCGATCGGCGTCGGAACCGAGACGCGCCGCGTTGTCCGCGCACCACAGCAGTTGCGCGCGGCTCAACTCGGGATCATCACTTCCCACCGCACTGGCGTAGGTGAACCACCACACACCGGCCAGTGGGTCCAGGGAGATCAGCCGGAGCCAGGCCGACTGGAACATCCCGGTGTCGCCGAGGTCCAGCGCGACCGCCGCCAGTCTGCGCAGCGAGGCCGCCAGGCCCAGGTGATCACCGGCCCTGCCGAACGCGGTCACCGCGGCGTCCGCGTGCTGCGCCATCTGCTCCTGGGTCCCCGGCGCGGGCCAGAGCGTGCCGAAGACCAACTCGTGCAGGGCGTACTCGGCCCTTCCCTCGGCCGCCGGATCGTCCGCGGCACGTGCCCGGGCCGCCGCGCCGGTCAGCACCGCGAGGGCTTGCTCCACCTGTCCCGAGGCGGCCAGCGCCGTGGCGCGCTCGATCTCCGCCACGTCCTCGGCGGTGCCGCTGCCCGCCGGACCGTCCTCGGCCGCAGGCGGTGCCGCCTCCGTCGCGCGTTCCAGCCGGTTGCTGACGACGTCCCGCTTCGCCCGCAGGTGCGCAACGTCGTACGGAGCGTCCTCCCCTAGCGCCTCCGCGTCGGCGATGATCGCGTCGAACACGTCCACCGCGGCCGGACGCAGCAACTCCGGCGACTCCTCCAGCACCCGGATCGCGGCCGCCGGGTCGGGTGCCGGGATCAGCGCGGACACCGCGTACACGGTCTCG